>JAQIBQ010000213.1 GCA_027859005.1 Prolixibacteraceae bacterium
GCAAGAAATATAGCACGTTTGTATTAACAAATAATGCTGATTATCATCCGTGTTTCCTATTTTTCATCAAGCCCTAATTATCTATAATGTTAACTATGTTTTTTGACAGAATTAAAATAAAAAAACCGGTCATACTTTAGAAGTATAACCGGTTAGAATTAATTATTTGTTACGTAGTTTATTTGTTCAATGGAACAAACCAATTCATCTCATTTCTTAGAAATTCTTTGACGGCTTGGCCCTTGTTTTTATCGTTAAATTTTTTGTAAACTCTTCCGGCAAGGTATTCTGGATCACCTCTGCGTTCAGCAATACGCATTAGGTCAAAATATCTTTTTCCTTCAAAAGCCAATTCCATAGCTCTTTCTTCGATTATTAAATCCTCGATATATTCTGTAATATCTGAAACATCGTCAGGTACAGTTCTATTTTGAAGATAAGCTCTTCCCCTAACACCAAGGTTTGTACTCCAAATACGGTATTCGCTAGGTGGGCTCTTTAAAGCTTTGAATCCATCGTTTAACAGCACTAAAGCAGTTTCATGATCGCCCATACGGTTTAATGCTTCAGCAAGTAATAAATGAATATCCGCAGCACGCGAAATGATAATATCACTGCTATAGGGCTTGGTGTCTTCAAGGGCATATTTGTTTATATAGGGCTTATTATTTGCTGTAGTATCAACAGATGCCCCTATACCTCTATTTAAATCTCCTTGATCACCCTTTAAAGGAAATTGTTCGGCATACAATTTCATAATGGTAGATGAAGGCTTAACCAAATACAAATCAGAGGGTAGTGTCAATTTAGTTAAGGGGTTATATTGTCCTTCATCTGAATCAAATGGAATCACACATATGTTTTCAGTAATATTATCTTCAGCATTGATGAAAATTCCCGACCAATCGTATTTGTCATATTCATTATTGAGTTTATAAAGACTTTTCAAATTACCATAACTTTCTACACCTAACTTAAGATAAGTTACCGCATTGGCATAATCGTTTTTTTCTAGATATATTTCACCTAAAAGTTCCTTCGTATTGATAAATCCATAAAAGAAAGTTTCCACTAAATCATCATCCAAGTGCAAATAAGGAGTCAATTGATTGATGAGTGTGTCTAAAATTTCACTTTTACTCAAATAGGGAAGCCCATTAGCTGGTATTTCAGTTAAGTTATCTTCGATATAAGCAACTTTACCATGAATTTTTGCCAATGTAAAATAGGCCCAAGATCTCATTCCAACGATTGAATTCTTGTATTGTTTCATATAGTAATCATCAAATTTAGGGTCAACTTCTGGAATTCTGCCAATGTTAGCCAAAACCTCGTTGGCATTAATAATTACTTTATAAAAATCAGAAGTGTTTAGGTATGGATTATCGAAAGAATAACTATGCTCATTCAAAGCAGTGATATGTATATCGTTATTTTCAGTGACATCCATTAGATCGGATAGTAGTCCATCAGCTATAATCCAATTGGCCATTCCCTGCTGTAATGGAGCTATAATACCATCCATTGATATTGCTAAATCGGTTACAGTCTTGTAATGCAAATCGGGTGTTACTTTGCTTCCAGCTTCTTGCTCAAACAAATCTTCGCAGGAAGCACATGCTATAATTACTGAAAAGACAGCTATTATCTGGAATATTTTATGTTTCGTTATATACTTCATCTTTGTTATTTATTTTTATTAAAATATGTTATCGATTTAACTTTGAAAATAATCACTAAATTAAATATCAGCTTTAGTGAATTGTTCAAATCAATCGATTACTCGTTTTTATAAGTCAAGTTTCACACCAATAATAAAAGAAGGCGATTTTGGCATCTTCCCATAATCAATTCCCATCATAAATGGATTGTTCATATAATAGAATTCAGGGTCGTATCCCGAATACTTAGTTACTGTTAACAGATCTGAAACTGTAAGATAAAGTTTAATGCCACTATATAGTCCTGAAGATGGAAGATCGTATGAAACTGTTAAGTTTTTAAGTTTCAAATAAGAACCATCTTCAATCCAACGATCAGAGAACAATTTATTTCCAGTTGGATCGCCATAGGATACTCTAGGTAATTGGCCATTCGAATTATCATTTGACCAATGATCGGTAACAGAAGCTAATTGACTGCTGTAATCATCCATCGATTCGGCCTGATAACGTACATAATTAAAAATATCGTTGCCCAGATTATAGTTTAACCTTGCTTTAATTTCCCATCGATTAAATGAAACTGCTCCAATAATACCACCAAATAAAAATGGGTTTGGATCACCTATTATTGATTTATCTTTATCGTCAATAATTTTGTTGCCATCTACATCTACAAATTTAATATCACCAGCTTCCATCTTAAGGCCTTCAGGACCGGTATATTGTTTTGCTTCATCATCTGAACCAAAGATACCATTGGTTTTATAACCATAAAAAGCATTAACTGATTTACCCACCGAAGTAATGTAATCAGCACCTATAACTGAGGTAACTATACTTTTCATATCGTTATCGATAAAATCTAAGCTGTTTACCAGCGATAAGGCTGAAGTTGCAGTCGCGCCAATAGTTAGTGTTACCTTGTTAAATTTACGACGGTAATCAGCTGCAATTTCAACACCCATGTTTGACAAAGAACCACCATTATCGAAATAGGTGGTAAAACCATAAACGACTGGCAATTCTTGCTGAATAATTAAGTTTTTTGTGAGACCATAAAATAAATCAGCATGAAGATTAAATAATTGTCGTTTGCCTGATAAATCCATACCAAGGTTAATAGTAGTGGTTTTTTCTAATTCAAGGTCTTCATTTGGAATTGACAGACGGGTTAAATTGCCAATGCTATTTATCCGAACTTCTGTATAATACAATTTAGAGTAATCGTAAACACTACTGTACATATTACCCGACATCGATGCTGAAGCTCTAAGTTTTAAATCTTCAATATTCGAATTGTCAGCCATAAATTCTTCTGATGAAAGTCTCCAGGCTGCCCCTATTGATGGAAATACATTGTAACGGTTTTTGTCATTTAATACAGAGCTGGCATCAACCGAAAGGTTTGCATTAAAGAAATACTTGTTTTTAATACTGTAGTTTCCATTTGCAAAGTAGGATAACCAAACCAAATTACGATTGTCACCACTTACTTGACGAAGATAGGTATCGGTTCCATCCCCTAGGTTTTTAAAATCATCGGAGGCAGTATTGGCATCGGTTACTAAATTGTTCTTGTATGTGTTGGAAAGGTATCTGAAACCTGCTTGCAAATTTATAGACTCACCATCAGTGTTTTTGTTATTGTAACTAATGGTTGTATGGTTTTGAGTAGATCTGAATTCATATACAAAGGCGCTAGGCATATTTGCAATTGAATCGATTTGAACTACTCCTGAGCTAGGAATAAATAAACTTTCTCTTGCGTTATTAAAGTTAATACCTAAAAGAGTAGAAACATTTAAATGTTCGCTAAATTTGTATTGAGCAGTTATACTACTTAAAAATTGGTAATTTCGGTTAGACCCGATTGAGTTTTGAATCAAAGAAGAAGGGTTACTAACGCCAAATACGACAACTTTTTCCAAGTAAGGAAGTGTTTCTCCATTAGCTTCATCTTTAGCATTAGGAGCCATGATTGCAGGTTTAAGTAAGGCTGCAATTGTAGGGTTCCATTGTACTGTTGGTCCTTGGTTAGGGGTATATGAATCAGCTAGTGATAGTTTAACATTAGGTGTTACCGAAAACTTATCAGAAATATTAACCTTTCCATTAACCCTTAAGTTAAATCTACTATATCCAGTCTCAGCATATGCTCCATCTTGATTAAGAAAACCCGCAGAAATATTGTAGGTAGCAATATCATCACCCCCTTTTAAGAAGATGTGATATTTTTGAAGAATACCAGGCTTGTATATTTCATTTTGCCAATCTGTATCATTCTGGTAAACATACTGGTTTTCTTCATCTTGATAGATGCTCTTTGCATTGATGTAATTGTTAAATTGATTGGCATTTAAGACATTTAACTTTTTAGGAGTGAAATTAACTCCAGCATAACCTGAGATCTTAATCAAAGTACTGGCATTAACTTTTTGTTCCGTATTCAAATAAATTACACCATTTGAGCTGGCTGAACCAAAATAGGAATCACCTACTTTTAAAATAGAAATATCGGCGATGTCTTCAACATCGATAATATCAAGTGGATTTAAAGTAAAGCCTTCAATTGACCCCTGATTTGCATAATTGTAATCTTGAATCATACCATCGATGATTAAAAGCGGTTCGTTTCGTCCTACCAAAGAACGAATACCTCGAATATTCATATAGGTTTTTTGTCCGGGCATTCCAGATTGTTCAATAATCTGAAGTCCGGGAACAAGACCTTGAAGTGTTTGGTCGAATGAAGTAGCTCTACTCAGGTCAATATCTTCAGCACTAATAGCACTTACTGCATAGGTTTCATCTTTTAAGATAACTTTACCTAAAGGTTTGTTATATGTTTTATCAAAAGATTTATATTGATTGGCAACCAACGTTATTGTAAGTGATTCTCTCCCGTTTAAGAAGATTTGTCTTTTTACATAACCCGGAAGGTATACCGTAATTTCTGATTGATAATTGGGGACTTCAAGAGAGAATTCGCCCTTTTCGTTGGAGTCGGCAGTTTTACCAGTTGCAGTTGCTGATATGGTCACCTGTTTTAAAGGGTTTCCGGTAGCAGATTCTACAACAACTCCATTTACCGAAACGCCAGATGATTGAGCATATCCAGACTCTAAACCAACAATCATAGCAAAAAGAACTATAAACGTGACTTGTATTCTTATTTTTATCTTATTTATCATTTCAATGCAATTTTAATTGTTGACTATTCCTTGATTGGGGTTAATTCAATAGTATCCCAGAAAATGGTAGAAGAAGATGTACTAACCATTCTGATAGTATGCTCAGTTGTTTCAGTCCATTCAAAATCGCCCCATGGGGTTTTATTACTATCAGAACCAGCAATATGTACAACCTTAACTCCATCAACATATACATCACAAATACGCCCACCTTTAACCATACCAGATAATGAATATTTACCTTTCATTATTTTGGGTGTAGTTACTTCGATCCACCAAAAACCAATCATTTGCAGCATATCCTGATTAATAACATCTGCAGTAAATCCTGGATCAATTTTATAATAGTATTGCAGATAATCGCCTTCCCATTTAATATTTTTAAATGTATTTTGTCCGTCGTACCATTTTTTATAATAATTCATGTAGTAGTCACCTTGTGTCATCTCGAATTGTTCACATATGTCGAATATAATGGATGAGGCTTTAAGAGTTGAAACAGGTAATAAGTCGTTTATACAATGTAGAGTTCCATTTTTTGCAGGAACATTCGAGCTAGATGTGATAAACCCAGTGTTATTTTCGGTAGAATCGATATAAT
>JAQIBQ010000225.1 GCA_027859005.1 Prolixibacteraceae bacterium
AAATTATAAAAAGAAATAATCATTATCATTCCTAATATTACTTTGATCCTCAAAGTATACGTTTCAATCCAATTCGATCGAATAATCGGCACCACTTGCTAAAACCGTAAAGTCAGGACAAGATAATAAATTGGTCCATTGTGGAACATCGTTAAAAAAGTAGAAATTGCTATTGTTAAAAACCGCCCCATGTTATACCAAATTAACCATATAAAAATATAGATAGATTAATTATTCTGTTATTAATTGTTGAAACAAAAGTGAATGATCCAAGCTCATTTTCATTATATTCAATTTGCCATCAAACTTCAGATCCCATCAAATATCCCATACTCCCATTACCACCCGTTTTTCGAATGACAATTTTTATACTTCCAGAATTAGGCATGTCAACAGCAACAAGATATTCAACGGCTCTGTTTTCACTAGAACCGTTCTTTCTTATATATTTTAATACGTCACTTATTCAACATATAAAACCAATCCTTTGATATATTCTCCTTCAGGATGGTATATATTAATTGGATGATCAGCTGGTTGATTCAATTGATGTAAAATACGAACTGTTCTACCAGAAATTGCAGCTGCAGAGAAAACAGCTTCTCTGAATTTATCTTTGCTTACGACTTGCGAACAACTAAATGTAAACACAATTCCTCCTGGACGAATTTGCTCAAATGCTCGTGCATTAATACGCTTATACCCTTGAAGGGCTCTTCCTAAAGCATCGCGATGCTTAGCAAATGCAGGTGGATCAAGTACAATCAAATCGTATTTATCCTGAATGTCTTTCAAATATTCAAAAGCATCAGCCACAATAGCTTCGTGACGTGGATCGTTTGGGAAATTGAGTTCAACATTTTCCCGTGTTAAATCAATTGCCTTTCCAGATGAATCAACAGAATGAACCGATTTGGCTCCACCATTCATTGCAAAAAATGAAAATCCACCGGTATAACAAAACATATTCAACACATCCCGATCTTTTGCATATTGCTGCAACAAATACCTATTTTCACGTTGGTCAATAAAAAAACCGGTCTTCTGTCCTTCTACCCAATCAACATTAAATAAGTTGCCGTATTCCGAAACAACACCTGTTTTGGATTCTCCTAGTAAGAATCCATCTTTGGGATCTATGTTAGCCTTAAATGGCAATGTTTTTTCACTTTTATCATATACTGCATCAAGCAAATCACCCATAACCTCCTTCAGCGCTTGAGCAAGTTCATTTCGCATTAGATACATGCCTATAGAATGCATTTGCATCACAGCAGTGCCGTTGTAAAAATCAATTATTAAACCAGGCATTCCATCACCTTCGGCGTGCAATAATCGATATGTATTGGTTTCTGGATTATTTGTTAAGCCTAAACTTTCACGTAGTTTAAATGCTTTTTTAAATTTCAATTTCCAAAAGTCGTAATTAATTTCAATATTTTCGAAACAGAATACTCGTATAGCAATTGAGCCTACTTGGTAATGTCCTAAACCCAGGAATTCATCTTTATTAGAATATACCGTTACAACATCACCCTCATTTACTGGGCCATACATTTTCTTAATAGCTCCTGAAAACACCCAGGGATGAAATCGTTTTAAAGATTGGTCTTTACCCGATTTCAATACTACTTTTGTGAGAGAACTATTCATTGCTATTTTTATTAAAATCTTCGTATATTTTATAAGATACCCATGCATCAGTTGCCGCATATCGCAATTGGGCTTCTGATAATTCAGGAGCCTCCCAATTCGATAATTGTTGTGCTTTCGAAATCTTATGCCCGAGCACAATTCCAGACAATTTTTTTAAGCTAAAATTATTAATTCTCAACCTTTTAGCCTCGTCTTGTAATTCGAAGAAGCCACCAGGTTCAAAAAAACTATTAATTTGAAGTGTACGAACATCATCACGAATAGCAGCACCAGCTTTAATTATCTTTGGATTTGACAACAAATTCAACAAGGATTTTGGCAATTCAAATTGATTAATTCTAAAAAGAAAAGCTTTGTCGTTGGTTGAAAGATGTAATAAAGCCACTTTATTTATTTGCCCTTTCTTAAATGAGGGACGTGTTTCAGTATCGAAACCTATAAATGGAAATTTTGATAAATACTTAACGGCTTTATCGACTCCTCGTTTCTGGTTAAAAACCAATACTTCTCCATCAAATTGTTTAAGAGGAAGTTCAAATAACTCCTCTTTTGAAATTTCTTCTTTATACGTCATTATCGGTTTTATCCTCTCCTTCTAAATAATTATTAAAATGTTTTGAAACCCAATTATCAGCTACATTTAAGTCTTCTTCGGAATTGTTCCTATTGGATTTAGGCTCTTCTTCATCAATCTCAACATCGCCATAACGTACCGAGTGTAATGCTCGAAGTCCATTGACCAATTTTTGTCCCCAATATTCAGAAAAATTGTTTTTACATTCCCACAAAGCGTCCATCATTAATTCAACGGTGCCAATTCTAAACGTTAATAAGAAGTCTTTCAAATCTTGGTAAATATCACAGATGTTTTCTGATAAATTTGCTTCAATTGCAGTTTCACTAAATTGCATTCCTTCGTCAAATACCTCATGATAACTATCAAACTGAGCAAGCATAGAACTCACTTTATTTAATAGATAATTATAACTTTC
>JAQIBQ010000273.1 GCA_027859005.1 Prolixibacteraceae bacterium
GCCAGTTTGTTGCGGTTGTATAATTAATTATAAAGTAAATTTAGTTTTTTTTCGACGATGAATCTTAGAGAGTTATTTCTTTCTTTATCTTGTAATTATTGTTTGAATGGTATAAAAAATAACTACAAGAACTAAAATTAGATAGAGCGAATAAGCCCATTTTGTACGCCAAAAGGGAGGTAAAACAACAATTTTTAATTGAATTTCTTCAGATTGTAGTGTATTATCAATATTTGAAGCAAAGAGTCTGAATATGTATTCTCCAGGATGTAAATTGGTATAAGTAGCTTCACGAATTGAGGCACTGTTTAAAGTCCATTCATTGTTAAACCCTTCTAATTTATAATGAAATTTTGTTTTAATTGGGTGTATAAAATTAATGGCTGAGTAGCCAATTGTAAATGTTTTCTCATCGTAATTGAAGGTGATATTCTTTACATGATTCAAAGATGTTGGAAGTAATATTCTGTTATTAAGATCTGAACCAACTTCGATTTCTTTATTCTGAACTTTTAACGAAGAGAAAGCAACCTTTGGTGTTTGAGGCGTAAACGATAAATTTGCTGGGTTAAAAATACTAAAGCCATCAGCTCCCCCAAATATCAACTCTCCTTTGTTGGTTTTAAATGCGGCATGTTCGTTAAAATCTTTACCATGCAAACCATCTTTTTCATCGTAGTTCTTAACAATGAATTGGTAAACTGAACTGGAATCTTTTGCGACAATTAAATTGCTTAAGCCTTGTGGAGTTGAAACCCACATGTTATGATTATTATCTTCAAGAACAGTAAGAATATTATCGTCGATTAGGCCATCGGCTTCGCTTAAAATGGTAAAAGTATTTAACTCTGGCCGGTATAAATTTAGACCTTCGCGAGTAGCAATCCATACCCATCCACGATTGTCACAACAAATGTCGAGCAATGAATTAGTACTTATAGTATTGCTCGAATTTTCTTCGCGAACTATTTGCATGAATCTACCCGTTTGTTTGTCGTACATGTCAATACCATTCGCAGTAGCAAACCAAATGTTCTTGTTGGTATTCTCGGCAATTGACATTACAAAATTTGAGTTAGAAGATTCGCTATAAGGAGAAAAATGGCTAAAGCTTTTCGTTTCTCGATCGAACATTGAAATGCCATCACCCAAAGTACCTATCCAAAGGTTTCTGTCAGAATCTTCAAATACAGACCATATACTGTTATTGGGTAACGATCGAGGATTATTGGGTTCGTTAACATAGTGTGTAAAATAGCTTCCATTAAAATAGTTAAGTCCGCCAATGTAGGTTCCAATCCACAAACCACCATTGTGGTCAATGCATACATCTACTATTACATCGCTACTTATACTACGTGAATCTGAAGGATTATTTCTATAGGTAAGAAAGGTGTTTTGGGTCCTATCGAAATAGATCAAGCCTCCTCCATTTGTTCCAATCCAGAGGTTTCCCTTTTTATCTTCAGCAAATGTATTTACATCTTCATTTGTTAACCAATTCTTATTCGACGGATTAAGTGTGTAATTTGTAAACTTGAATAAATCGGGATGATAATAGTTTACACCTTTTTTATAGGTTCCAATCCATAAAACATTGTCATTGTCGCACAAAGTTGAAGTAATACTGTTTTGCGATAAACTGTTTTTATTCCCAACTTCATTCTCATATATATTTAATTCACCAGTATTCAGGTTAATACTATTCAATCCTCCATGATCGGTACTAATTAAAATATTACCATCATTATCTGAAGTTATATTTGAAACATTATCGTGGCTTAAATGACTTTTAGCTGATTTATTGCTGTAATGAATAATTTCCCGGTTTTCACTATCGAATTTATATACCCCTTTTTCATCATTATTAATGTATATCCAAGCATGTTTATTCTTGTCAACAAAAAGTTTATAGTCGTTTCCCGAAACAGGAATCTCGGTTGTTAAATCAATGTACCTGTTAATCACTTTAAATTTCAAGGGATCGAAAACCTCGATTGACACGCCTCGGTTTATTATCCAAAAAAATCCATCGATATCGACTGATAAATCATTAATATCGAAAGGCAAAAGATCGGTTGATCGAGAAGCATGATAGATTGAGTCTTTTTCAACATCGTATTTATAGAGTCCGTTCTGACGATGAACTAACCAAAAATTATTTTTTTCATCAGTAAAAAGCTTAATGTAGTTTTCAGAGGGTAAGTTTATATTTTTATGAAACAACTCATGATCTGCAGAAAAGCTTTCCGTTTTTGGATCATAAATTGAAAGTCCACTTGTGGTTATTATCCATAGTTTCCCAAGGTAGTCTTCATAAATTGCATTTACGGTATTGTCTTGTAACGACGTTGTATCACCCTTAACTTTCCGAAAAACTTTAGTTGAAAATCCATCGAAACGATTGAGTCCGTTAACTGTACCAATCCATATATAACCTCTACTATCTTTAAAAATTGATCGTACCTGGTTACTTGATAAGCCTTGATCGGTATTAAAGTGCTTAAATTGAATATTTTCCTTTTGCCCAAACAACTGTACAATAGAAAACACTAGTGCAATAAAAATAATTCCTTTTCCCATATTCAGCTATAAATATAAGCCTTTACTCACAATTTGTAGGCAAAAATAAAATGTTCAAAGATAATAGAGGATACTAATTTGTATAGAATATTGTGCAAATGTTAGATCATCGCCTAAATCTCTTTTATAGGCATAAATTTAAAAGCTGTCTTTTAAGAATAACTTATTCTACTTAGATACAACACTTAAATATTTTTAACCATTCTTTTCAAAGCACACAAATCACAGTAAAAAAATTAAATTGATGCTTAATCTGACTGAAATTGCTTCTATAGGCAGTAGAAAACAATCTATATATGGACAAGATAAATAACACACAAATTGTTTCGTTCTCGTTCCTCCATCTTGCAATAACGAATAAATAGTATCTTTAACTATGAGTCAAACAATTTCAATATTGGGTTTAGGTTGGCTAGGTTTGCCTTTGGCAAAATCGTTTCTTCAGAAAGGTTATTTGGTTAAAGGCTCCGTTACATCTGATGATAAACTAAAGGAGATGAGTAATAATGGCATTGCTGTTTCACAAATTCTACTCAATGAAAAAAGTATTTTAGTTGGCAACGAAAATTTCTTTCAAACCGATATTTTATTTATTAACATTCCACCTCGTAGAATTCTTGGTATTGAATTGGCATATCCAAATCAGGTAAAACAACTATTACCCTACATTCAACAATATAAAATTAAAAAGGTGATTTTCATTTCATCCACGTCGGTGTATCCTGAGGCAAATAAAACAGTACGTGAAAACGAGAATTTAAGACCTGATAAAGGAAGTGGAATTGCTTGCTTACAAGCCGAAGATGTATTGCTTTCAGAAACTGAATTTAAAACAACTGTTGTGAGGTTTGGCGGACTAATTGGCGCTGACAGAAATCCACTACGTTTTATGAAACGTGGAATAAAAAATGGCCCGGCAGCTAAACCGATCAATTTGATTCATCTCGACGATTGCATTGGAATAATACATCATATTGTTACGAATGAAATTTGGGAAGAAGTGATTAATGGTACTTGTCCGATTCACCCTACTCGTGAGGAATTTTACGTTGAGGCGGCAAAAATAGCAGGAGTTGAACCACCTCTTTTCGACAAGTACTCAAGCTTTAAATTTAAGACGGTAAGCAGTGAAAAATTAACATCTAATCTGGGATATACTTTCAGGTATAAAAGCCCAATCGATTATTTAAAAAATAAAGGGAAGTAGATAATTTGTAAAATTAAAGCCATTTTTTACGTCGAAAGTATAACAACATCACAATAGCTAGCGTAACCATTACACCCCACATTATGAAATAGCTGTATTTGTAATGCAACTCGGGTACATTATCGAAATTTGTACCATATATGCCAGCAATAAACGTAAGCGGTATAAAAATGGCAGCAAAAATTGTTAACACTTTCATCACGTCGTTGGCCCGGTTGCTCAAATTTGTATTGTATAAGTTGAGTTGGTCTCCAATCATTGTATAGTATATTTCAATTGTCTCCATGGAATGAATCAAAATATCATCCAGGTCATTTATGTAGGGTCTGGTAGATTCATGAATTAATTTAGATTCAGCATTTTTCAAACTCTTGGTCACATCTTTTGCTGGTCTTACCGCTTTTCTAATAAAGCTGATTTCCTGCTTGTGATTATAAATTTTCCCAATAATTTCCTTGTTAACATTCTTGAGGATATTCGTCTCGTTTTCTTCAACAAGTTCTCCAATTGCACCTATGCACAACATATAATTATCGGCAATGGTATCAATTATTCTATAGAATAAATAGTCGGAATTACTGGTTCTAATTTTACCTACATTCTGCCGCATACGTTCTCTGATAGTATTGAAAAAAGCACCCACTTCCTCCTGAAAAGAAATCACATAATTTTCACCTAAAATTAAAGTAATCTGATCGGCATGAACCGAATGGTCTGAAGCTTCATAGGTAAGCTGCTTAAGAAATACGACTAAGTTATCATCATCTTCGATAACTTTAGGTCTTTGATCGGTATTTACAATATCCTCCAGAACGAGCGGTGATAAATTAAATGCCATACCAACTTCCATAATTTCCTTGTGGTCGTGTAAGCCGTCGATATTGATCCAATTTACCGCATTCTTTTGCAAGTGAGTAAGCATACTTGCAGCATCGACCGTTTCCTTCTCACGAAAGTTTTTTTCATCGTAACTCATGATCCGAAACCTAGGCTTTTCCATTTTTTTTCGACCAATAAAAGTCATTGCTCCAGGGGCCTGACCAACTAAATTTTTTCTGCTTTTAAGAAATCGTGCCATAGCATAAGAATTTTAAGTTCGGATAATCTGAAAATGCAAAACAATAGATATATCAAAGATAACAAAAGCTAAGAATTCAATAAATCTCGAATTCTTAGCTCTTCAATTTATATTTTATTAATTAAATGATCTCTTTCTCATCGTGCGAATTAACAAAAAGCATAGAGCCTAAACGATCATAACCAGCAAATACTTTTTCTTTATCGTGTTTCACTGCTTCAGTTCTTAAACCAACAATGGTTAGAGCAGCATCTGCTGATTTTTCATTAATTATAGCTTTCACCGAACTATCTTTGGGTTGTTTTACGATTTCGATGTTATGCTCTGAGATCGGTAAACGGCCTGTTTGCACCAATTTTTCCAAACGTTTACGAACAGCTTTTTCATCGCTTTCTTCACATACGTCAAAAATCATAATGGTCGACTTTTTCCAGTCGGGGTGACCAAGTATAATAAAACTCAACAAAATCATCAGATTGGCATTATCGGTATCCGATGAACTAATCCAAACATGAATGCCATTGTAATATTCAATATGCTTACCCGTTGAGGCCAAAATACAAATATCGAAATTACCTGAACGGATGAGCGATAGATTATCAATGATGTTATCGAGATTTTCATTGCTTTCTTTGTCGTAATCAAATATCACCATGTTGTTTTCCATCCCAGCAACTCCGGGCATTTGTATTGCCTGAGCTATGGACGAAGTATAAGAAGGAGATATTATAGTATCAACATAAATCTGATTGTTTGTATGCCTGAATTTCTCTATTATTTTTTGGATATCATCTCTCGATTCATCTACCGTTGCTTTTGAGTAGTAGCCTTCAATTAGATGCAGGTAGGTTCCAAATCCATATTTATAGGAAATCCAATTCAAGAGTTTAAATACCTCACTTCGGTTGAAGGTCGATTTCGAAATGCAAATTGCACTTGGTCGCCATTCGTTTTCCGTTTTTGAGTTACTTGATTTCTGCAAATAAACCTGAATGTTTCGGTTCATTTGGAAGATTGCATTGGCAAAAATCGATTGCAACCCTTTCCGATGTTTGTTCGAATAACTGATGTATAAATACAAGAGTGTCATCATTATTAATGAAACAATTGCATAAGTGGCATCAATTTTAAACATCACCCAAACCGAAACAACAAAACCAATTAAAGAGATGTACCATTTCGATTTAAAAGAAGGACGATAGGATGGAGAAGCACCGAAGTGATTTAAAAAGGAAATCAAACAAATGGCACCATAGGTTACCATAAAGAACATCGAAATAACACCAGCGACTGCGTTAACATCACCTATTGCTACAAAAACAATAGCTATTAGCGCTGTAATTAAAGTTGCATTTTTTGGTTCTCCCTTTTTATCG
This sequence comes from Prolixibacteraceae bacterium, assembly GCA_027859005.1. Lineage (GTDB taxonomy): Bacteria > Bacteroidota > Bacteroidia > Bacteroidales > Prolixibacteraceae > Roseimarinus. Next base: position 6,245 of record JAQIBQ010000273.1, read on the forward strand.
TTTGCAGCTACCCATCCGTTTATTTTTTTCCCGGGAAAGGAACCATCAACAGCCAATGCCTGCATAGTACGCGGGGCAACTAAAATTGAACCAAGAGCAGAAGAAAATGTTGATGCGGCCAAGCCCAATGGAATAATAAGGAAACCAGCAATGGCAATTTTCGACATAACTAGCTGATTGTTTATCATCTCTTCAGGAGACACCGAAATGGCCAATTTATAAATTACAAAAAAGTAAATTATCATTCCAATAACCGTTGCCAATATGGAACCAAGAGGAATCGATTTTGACGGATTTTTTAAGTCGCCAGACAATCCCACACCTGCAGTCATTCCTGTAAATGCAGGGAAAATAATGGCAAACACAACAAAGAAATCGCCCGTATTTCGAAACTCAAGTCCCTGAAATTCCAAGTCAGGATTTGCAGCATAACCGGTTTTGCCGAGAAAAAACATTATTAGAGAGATGGCCAATATGCCAACAATAATGTACAATGCTTTTACACCCATCGAAGCTCCTTTTTTCAGAATAAGGACGGCCAACCCAACCATAACGGGTATACTGATGACCTGACGGGGTAGCGTAAATCCTAGTTGTTCAGCCACGTAATTGAATAAAAATTCAAAGGCCTCTGTAAAGGCTATTACATAAAATGCAACACTAATGGCTTGCGATAAAAAGAGTGCAAATCCAATGGTTGCTCCAATGTTTAATCCAAAGGATCGGGAAATAATAAATTATTCGCCACCTCCTTGTACACGTTTATTTGTAGCTAATTCTGAAATTGCCAAGGCGGTTGGTATGGTCACCAAATGTCCCAACAATACAATAAAAATAACTCCCCAGAAGCCTAAAGTACCTACAGCATAACCAAATCTAAGAAAAAGAATAGCTCCTAATATGGTTGAGATGGCTGTAAAGAACACCGGTCCAGTTCCAAATTTCTTAACATTTTGCATGAGAAATATTTATTTAGTTAAAAGATGCAATTTTAATCTATTTTATTACTAGTGTTCGACAAAACAATTTAGTTATGGGCTAAGGCCCGTAATATATTTTATATTCCTTAGCCCCAAGATTAATCCTGGGGTTAATAAATATACTGATGAGCATGGGCTTTAGCCCAAATTGGATATTAATTAATTGTGATCGTATTTTATCTCTTTTTCAAGATCTCAAATATTTAGTCGGTTAATAGTCCTATTTTATATAACAAAAATTTATTGGTCAGGTTTATTATAAGATATTTGATAAACATCGGTTCTACGATCCTTTAAGTTCCGAACGGCTCCATAAGTGTGCAATTCACGCAAAAGGTCAATATCAACATCCGCCACCAAAATCATTTCGGTATTGGGTGTCGATTCGGCTTTTATACCATTCGCAGGGAATGAAAAATCGCATGGCGTAAATACAACCGATTGGGCATATTGTATATCCATATTCTCTACCTTAGGTAAATTTCCAACACTTCCAGCAATGGCTACATAACATTCATTTTCAATTGCACGTGCACGCGAACAATATCTAACCCTGGAATAGCC
>JAQIBQ010000329.1 GCA_027859005.1 Prolixibacteraceae bacterium
GGCCGAGGCATTGCGAAAATCATTTAATGGAAGAATACTAGGCCCTGAATTTCACCTTATTAGCAGAATGCAACTTTATTATCAATTAATGATTCGTATTAAACTTGACAAAAACACGACTCCTGCAGAATCAAAAAAAGCGATAAAACAAGCAATTGAAAAAGTAAAAAACATTGAAAACAATAGTGCAGTTAGGTTTATTGTAGATGTAGATCCTTTTTAAAAAAGAAATCGAAAACAATCGCATGCATTCATGATGTCGTTCTAAGTTAAAATATTATTTTTGGGTTACTAAAATTTAATCGAAAATGGGGAAAGTTATAGCACTTGCAAATCAAAAAGTAGGAGTTTGCAAAACAACAACAGCCATTAATTTATCAGCGAGTTTAGCCATACTTGAAAAGAAAGTTTTATTAATTGATGCCGATCCACAAGCCAATGCTACATCTGGGTTAGGTTTCGATTTAAAAGCAATTGAGAATACTATTTACGAGTGTATTGTTGATCAAATTGAACCTGAAACAGCTATTTTAAAAACCGAAATTGAAGGCCTTGATTTACTCCCTTCTCACATCGATTTAGTAGGTGCTGAAATAGAAATGTTAAATCGCCCTGATCGGGAAAAAATTCTTAAAAAGCTTATTGAACCCATTAAAGACAAGTACGATTACATTCTAATTGACTGTTCACCTTCGCTTGGATTAATCACGGTAAATACCTTAACCGCAGCCGATTCAGTCATTATCCCTGTTCAGTGTGAATACTTTGCTCTTGAAGGTTTAGGTAAATTATTGAATACAGTAAAAATTATTCAAAGCCGCTTAAATCCAGAACTACAAATTGAAGGATTTTTGTTAACCATGTACGATTCAAGGCTTAATTTATCGAATCAGGTTTACGAAGAAGTAAAACGCCATTTTCAAGACATGGTTTTCACTACATTAATTCAACGCAACATTCGTTTGAGCGAAGCACCCAGCTATGGCAAACCAGCTATACTATACGATGCAGCATCAAAAGGAGCACAAAACCATTTGAGTTTAGGCAAAGAGCTAATCGAAAAAAACATACCTATTTCAAATAATTAATTAGCAACAACGAAATTCGTTCAAACCATATAATATGGCCAAAAGAAATGCATTAGGAAGAGGTTTAGGAGCATTAATTGAAAATGCCAACGAAGTACAAAGCCCTGCGGCAGCGTCAATCGATGAAATTGATGTAAATTACATTGAAGTAAACCCATGGCAACCCAGAACTACATTCGACGAACAAGCATTAACCGATCTTTCTAATTCAATTAAAGAAGTGGGGATTATTCAACCGCTTACTTTGCGAAAAATTGGCGAAAATAAATACCAAATAATTGCCGGTGAACGCCGGTTTAGAGCATCGAAAAAAGCTGGACTGAAGAAAGTACCTGCTTACATACGTGAGTCGGATGACAACAACATGCTTGAACTAGCATTGGTTGAAAACATTCAGCGCGAAGACCTTGATGCCATTGAAGTTGCGCTGAGCTACCAACGCCTGCTTGACGAATGCAAACTTACACAAGAAACCCTAAGCGAACGTGTAGGAAAAAAGCGATCAACCGTATCGAATTACTTGCGTTTATTAAAACTTCCTGCTATAATTCAAAAAGCAATTAGGGAACGTGAAATTTCAATGGGACATGCACGTGCTATTATCAATGTAAAAGATCCTGAAACTCAAATAATGATTTATAAGCAAGTAATTGCTTACGATTTTTCAGTGCGTAAAATCGAGGAAATTGTTCGGAAATTAAATACAGAAGAAACGACACCTAAAGAGACCAAAAAACCTGTTAAAAAATTTCCAAATGAATACGAAAATCTAAAAAATCATTTATCGAAATATTTTGCTACGAATGTAGGTTTCAAAATCAACAATAAAGGCAAAGGGCAAATCGTTATTCCTTTTGAATCGGGCAACGACCTTGAACGTATCATTGGAGTACTCGACAAACTAAACAGTTAAAATTCCCATTTTGAAAGTAGTATTCAGGAGCATATTTTTGGTGTTCTTTGTATTGTTGGCTATACAACTCAAAGCTCAACCAAAAAAAGAAAAATTAATTACAGATTCTCTAGCTATTCAAATCGAAAAACCTGTAAAAATACATTTGCCACGTAAAGCAACCATGTATTCAGCTGTATTACCAGGTTTAGGACAGATCTATAACAAACAATGGTGGAAAACACCATTTATCTATGCAGGTTTTGCAACCATTGGATATTTTATTTACGACAATAACCTCAATTATAAGTTGAGCAAACAAGGCTACCTCGATATTATTGACAATGATTTAAATACAACATCATACCTTGATGTCTATAAAGATTATCTTGAAGAAAACAACATTACAATTGATGAAACAAACGCAACATCAAGCAATACCTTTAAAGAAAATTTAGACACAAGCATTGATCAATACAAAAGGAGTAGAAACATTTATGTTATAGCAGCAGCTGGTTTTTATTTATTAAACATACTAGATGCCAATGTTAATGCCCACTTTCTTGATTTCGATATATCAGAAGACCTTAGCCTAAATATTCAACCTTTACCTACAAACCCAATGAACAATACTCCTATTCCTGGAGTTAAACTAGTTTACAATTTTTAAATGGAGATGATTTCGTGTATGAAGCTTAAAACTAAGATTACCCTTTTATTACTTATTTCAATTTTCTCGATACAAATACATGCTGCCAGCCTTGAATTAGGAAAGGCTAAACCAATGAAACGAATTGAGGTTTCAGGAATTGATTCAGCAGGAAATTTAGATACTTTTTTGGTTTACCCCGACGAAGTACTTGACGATATATTTGCTGAACAACTAGACAGCCTAATGAACAACTGGTTTGTTCGAAATGCATACAATATCGACAGCATGGTTTTTCCCGATGATGATTCATCGCTTATATTACTCACCAATAATATAGAATTTCAAAATAATAAAATTCCTGATTCTGTCTATATTGAACGTTTAGCAGCTTTAAATTCATACATCGATCTTTCGTACAACAAAACTGTACGCAACATGATTACGATGTATACCGAACGCCGAAAAAATCAGGTTGCAATAATGCTGGGCTTGGCAAATTATTATTTTCCTATGTTCGAAGAGAAATTGGACAAATACGAATTGCCTCTTGAATTGAAATACATGGCTATTATTGAATCGGCATTAAACGCAAGAGCACGTTCAGGCGTAGGTGCTTGTGGCTTGTGGCAATTTATGCCTGCCACAGGGAAAATGTACGATTTAGAAATTACAAGTTTTGTAGATGAAAGGCGCGACCCATTAAAAGCGACAGAAGCTGCGGCTCAATACCTTAGCGATTTATACAAAATATACAACGACTGGCACTTGGTTATTGCCGCATACAATTGCGGACCCGGTAATGTCAACAAAGCAATACGCCGATCAGGTGGCAAACGAGATTATTGGACTATTTATTACCGTTTACCACGAGAAACTCGCGGTTATGTTCCTGCATTCATTTCAGCAACCTATGCAATGAACTATTACAAATTGCACGATATTTCACCTCAAAAGGCATCGTTCAATGTTGTTACCGATACTATAATGGTCAATAATTACTTACATTTCGAACAATTGGCCTCTCAATTAAATTTAGACATTGAGCTAATTCGAGACATTAATCCAATGTATCGTAGAGATATCATTCCAGCAACACCTGAAAAAGCCTACCCTTTACGATTGCCTCAAGAATCTGTTTACGCCTTTATCGATCATGAGAATTTCATATACAATTATAAAAGAGAAAAATATTTCCCTAACAACCAGATAAAAAATCCAAATCAAACTGCTTATCAATTTGTTCCTGTAGAAGTAAAAGGAAAAGACAAAGTTTTCTACAAAGTTAAATCGGGCGATAATGTTGGTTTTATTGCCGAATGGTTTAAAGTGAGAGCCGCAGATGTTAGGTACTGGAATAACATCAGAGGAAACTTAATTCGTGTTGGTCAACGTTTAGTAATTTATGTTCCCAAAGGAAAAGCAAATTATTACAGCACTTTTAATGATATGAGTTTTTCTGAAAAGCAGAAAACAACTGGAGTAAACCAGAAAACAGTTTCAACTCAAAAATCAAAACAAGAACCCATTGACTCAACG
>JAQIBQ010000424.1 GCA_027859005.1 Prolixibacteraceae bacterium
CTTTTGTGTGTTTTCTTAGTGATCCCAAGGGCGGGGGGATATTAAATTCTGCTTGATTTCTTGCTTACTTCTTCATCAAGGAAGAAGTAAGAGCCCAGCCGGCTTTAGGCGAATGATGACAGGAGATTAGAAACTAAATTATATTGTTGAATTAATTTTGGGTCTGTATCATATGCGATTTAGTTCAACTCTCAACCCGAAAGTTGAACTGATCCCTTTATGATCACTAGACAATTAGGGTGAATCTAAATTGTTTCAACTGTAAGCTTACTTTGCATTGTCCTGCAGACGGCCTTACTTTATTGCCTTGATGCACAATAAAGTAAGCAAACAAGATCAAGGCTGCCAAATAATAATATTTTGAATCTTTACAATACTTAAGTGCGGCCGAATGATCTTCTCGCTAACTCGAAGCTTTTCGGTCTTTCTAAAGTATTGCTTCAATTAAAAATTTATTTTTTGGAGGCCATTCTTCAACTACGAATGGATACCTTTTTTGAATGATTTCTTAGTGATTTGTGAGAATATCATTAATAGTTATACCGATTGTTAAAAAGCATGAGCCATTTTTTCGCACACTCAAAAATGTCTTTGTTTTTATACATAGGCATTTCACCAATATAAAAATGAATAAAAAATAGCCTATTCATTTTTATCATTAATAGTTACAGGCCTAAAAGCATCTCCACTTATGGTCGTGCTTTTTTTGTGAAAAGAGATTATGCATTAAAAGAAAGGTCTGTTCAAGAGCTACTACATTTATTTAGTTTCTTTTTGAAACAGCGAATTTGCAAACTGCTTACAATAAGTGCTATCGGGGTTTTGCTAACTCTTTTTTGGCTCATGAATTGAAAGGTAGTGGAAATCATGAACACCTATAGTTTTTATGATGTGAATAAAAAAGTTAGTATGCAGAAGCATAATGTTTATTTGCTTACATTTTTCAAATAAGAATACACTACAACCAAATGCGTTATGTTTTTGTCTAGTGTCTGACATCTAAAAATCTAACGATCTATTGCTAATAATCCAACAATCTGAACATCCTGTAATTCTAAAATCTAAAGAAAAAATTTACCTTTGCCGCGATGAGTAAAGGACAAGCATTTCAACCAGAATTATTATTGCCCGTTGGCAATACCGAAGCTTTTTATGCAGCACTTAAAGGCGGTGCCGATGCCATTTTTCTTGGCTTACGAAATTTTAATGCAAGAAATCGTGCATCGAATTTCACACCTTGGCAACTTTCAGCCATTGTTAAAGAAGCACATCAACACAAAGTAAAAGTATACGTTACCCTAAATACGGTTATTCGTAATTTGGAAATCAACACTTTAATTGACACCCTTTTTATTCTTAGTCAGATTAAACCCGATGCAGTGATAGTACAGGATTGGGGCGTTGTATACCTGATACGCAAATTTTTTCCACAACTGACCATTCATGCCAGCACTCAAATGGCCAACCATAACTCGATTGGTGCAAATTACTCGAAAAAAATGGGCATTGAACGTGTGGTTATGGCCAGAGAGTTAACAAAACCCGAACTAGAAAAAATTGCAAAGAAAAGTCAAGTTGAATTAGAATTGTTTATTCACGGTGCACTTTGTTATTCATTCTCAGGAATGTGCTTGTTTAGTAGCTTTTTGGGTGGAGCAAGTGCAAATAGAGGTCAATGTACTCAACCTTGCAGAAGAAACTACACCCAAAGCGAATCGGAGAATTATTTCTTTAGTTTAAAAGACAATCAGTTAATTGAACACTTGCCTTTTTTAGAGCAATTAAAAATTGATTCGTTTAAAGTTGAAGGGCGAATTAAATCGGCCGAATATGTGTACCAAGTAGCTACTGCCTATCGTACCGCTTTAGATTATCCTGAAAAGCGCGAAGAAGCTCAGTTGCAATTGAAAACAGATTTAGGACGCGATAAAACCGACTACTTTTACGGGAACAAAATAAAAGATGCAATTACACAAGCTTCCAATACTGGTTTATTTTTAGGTTTAGTTTCGAACCTTGAAGACAAATCAATTCAATTTACCAGTAAGATTGGCTTACCCGAAAGCTGCCGTTTACGATTTAGAAGCAAAGAAAACGACCAGCAAGTTGTGCTTAAAGTGAATGAAATGATTCGAGATGAAAACAACTATACTTTTGAATCGAATAACCAATCGATACAAATTGGAGACGAAGTGTATTTGGCTGGTTTACGCATGAAATTCCCTACGAAACTGAATACCAATGGAATTGACTTGCATGAACGTTGCCCGATGAACAAGCAAAAATCGATTAAGGCTAAAATCTCACATCGTTTACAAAAAGGGAAAACAGAAATTTACTTACGAATTGATAGTTTGGCCTGGATGCGTAAAATTAGAATTGAAGATTATGATGCTGTTTTACTTCAACTATCGAAGAGCGAATTGGCTGAATTCAATCCGAAACTGCCTTTTATTCAAAAAAACAAAAATAAAATTCATGTTGAATTGCCTCGTTTTATTCCTGAAGGCGATTTAGAATTTTATCGCAATACTATTCAACGTATATATTCTGCAGGCTTAACACATTTCTTCCTAAGTCATTTATCGCAAAAAGATTTTTTACCCAGAGGTGCTCAATTTTCCACCAACGAGAATGTATATGCTTTTAACGATGCTGCGGTTCAGTTGCTCAAAGAAGAAGGTGCAAGAAAACATATTTATCCTTTAGAGAACGACATTGTGAACATGTCGAAAGGAACAGACCACAACGGAATTGTACCGGTTTATTTCTTCCCGTACTTGTTTTACTCCAGAATGCCGGTGCAAGCCAACAAAGACGAGTACTTCGTAGATAAAATGGGTGAAAAATTCCGAAAAATTGTGAAAGATGGAATTACCATTGTTTTACCCGAGCATCCTGTTTCATTAACCCAATACAAATCGAAATTAGAACGCTACGGTTACCAGCGTTTCCTAATTGACATGAGCACTACTGCCCCATCGAAAAATACGCCCAGGACTATTGTTCGTAAATTCAAGGCATCGGAACAAATACAGCCTGCCTCTAATTTTAATTTTAAACGAGAATTGAAATAGTTGTTGGGCATTGATATATTCAATTGTAATGAACTATAGTCACTGCTGACTATTTTATATTTAACTCCATTGAAGTTTTTAGATCAATTCATTTTTTTTGGATAACCTGGATTTAAGAATAATATCAAAACAAAAATAAGCGATACAATGCTTCGCAGACTAACTTTTTTCACGAGCCAAAAAAGTTAGCAAAAAGCCCCCGGCTGCCATAAAATTTTTGTTCTCTTCTTTATGAAACCTAAGTTCGTTTGGGTGATCTATCCAGATTTCTGGATAGCTTCCCATACTCCCTAAGGTTTCATTTTGAATCAAACAAATTTTTATGGAGGCCGATTTCACATATTGTAAGCTATTATCCCCATATTTAGCACCTATGATACCATTCAATCTCTTAAACTTTAGTCACTATAGTCGCTCCTGTCTATTATGCTTTAACTCCTTCAGAGTATTTTCAATTGACAATTAATTGTTGTTTGCTTTTTTAAACGTTAGTCACTTTAGCTCACTCTATGAACTTTAGGCACTCGTTTCAATTTCATGCCGCATGCAACTTATCTTTCTAAATTAATGATCTGATGCGGCAATGTTCTTGTGTATTCTAAACCATGGCTTACGCGTTGCTTACTCATGGCTATTAAGGTTTAACTCCGGAGTTTTTTCTATTGACAATTAATTGTTGTTTGCCTTTTTAAACTTTAGTCACTTTAGCTCACTCTATGAACTTTAGGCACTTCTTTTTATTCCTCAGAAGGATCGCAACAATAATCTTTGCCAACTTCGTCGTAATTGTCGAATAAAAGTCGGGTTTGAATTTCTATTCTACGAATTTTATCATAATCGTAAAAACCATTTCCCGATGGATTATTGGCAAAAGGATAAGCATTTTTTGGCGATTTTATATCTCCATCTTCACGTTTACCACGTGTAATAACAATTATTTCGGCATCCTTGTAATTAAGGTCATTATCGGGTAAAGCTACTTTACCTGCATCGAGATAGCGTTTAAATTTGTCGGTTTTAGCCAATCGTTCATATACTTCTTTGTAGCCATACCATGCTCTAAGTCGGGAAAGATTCGTATTCTGATCGGTTCTTTCAAGTGAAAGACCGAGCTTAGTCCCATTATTTCCATCGCTGTTCAAATTAATAGAACAAGAAGTTAATTGGGTTAGAACTTTATTCTTTTCATCAATTTCAGGTGGAATAATTTTAACGCTTTCGGTAGTAAATGAATCCTGCGCTTCTAAATAATCTGAACCACGGTATTCAACCGTTTCACCAATGTACCATCCCCTTAATATTTCACGTTCATCGGAAACGGCAAATATTTCAATTAAAAGTTTAGGTTTTTGATTTTTGTGTTGATCCAATAAGTCGATATAATTGTATTGGATGGTATCAATAAGATTCTCCAAATTCTCATCTACTTTTTGCGCATAACTTATGTAATCATTTATCCTTTTGGTTCGGCCTTCCATTCTTTTTTGAACATGTGCATTAAAACCCAATCGATCACCCCAATAATAATTATTAGGGTGAAGTTCAATCCATCTCGCATTAGCTATTGAATAAGTATATCCATCGTTTGGAATGACAGGATATAGGGGGTTTTCCCACGACATGGCCTTGTAATCGCTTCGGTTGCGTTTTAGTCCATCTAACGGATTATAAATATCTCCTCCAATGGCCTCAAAACCCTCATGTAGTGCGGCTAAATCTCGTTTTAAGTTTGCTGTAGTATTCACTTCCCAGAAACCTGTTTGGAAATAAGCAATTGATTTATGTTTCGGTTCGATGTTCAACTTGCCTGGACAAAATGGTTTTTTTAGCCAAGCTTTAGTGATGAATATGCTGTCTTTAATAATGGTATCGGACTTAACAAATTCGAACGAGATAGAATCATTTAATGAAGTTCGCTTAGAATTTACTTCAGCTCCGTTTAATACTTCATCGTGAATAAATTTATTGCTTGGATTCCCTTTTATTTTACTGTAGCCAACAAAAACATATTTATCATCAATGTCACATAGAAAAGTTCCATTTTCCTCACAGGCATATGATCCACCCTTAACACTGTAATTTAGTCCGCTATAAAGATCGATGGATGCTTTGCTCGACTCAAACTCAGTATTAACAAATCCCTCAATTTTAATAAAAGGAGATTCAATTGAGGTGATTTTATCGGAAGGATATTGATCGACTAAATCAATCTCGTATTGAATTACGTAGGGTAAAGAACAGGCATACAAATCGTAACTTCCATATCCACCAGGGGCATTTGACGCCCAGAATATGGCTCGAGGTATTTTATTGTTTTGAGGATTGTAATAGTAGAATGGATACTGTTGGTGATGTTCATCGTTTATGTCAATTCGTTGAGCTGATGCCTTTGTAATATCAATAGTTTCGCCAGAAAACATCATTTCACTTTCTTTCGCAATGGTATAGCCACCAGTGCTATTCAAGTTAATGTCTACTTCATAAACATTATAATTACCACTTCTGTTGCTTGAATAATACAATTTCTTGTCATCGAACCTTAAAGATGGAGTTACTTCATTACTTGCTGTAGCTATTTCATCTACTAAAATAGGTTTATCCCATTTCCCATCATTTTTAAAACTATAGAAAATATTAAAGTCGTTGACCGAACAGCTATCTAAAACGGTTCCATCAGCCAAGACCTTCCGATTTGAAACAAAAAACAAATGCTTTCCATTGGAAGAAATAGAAGGCTGCGACTCCCATGTATTCTCATGCGATAGTTCCATAATGGGTTTGGGATTGACAAATTGATCATCAACTCTTGAAATTTCCCACAGGTCTTTAAATTCACTATTACCCCCTTCAAGAATTAAATCGCATGAAAAAATCATCTCCTCATTACTAAGTGTTACAGCACCTTTTGTTGATTCATTAAACTGGTCGATAAAGCTTTGGTAGAAGGGATTGTCGGTTGAAACAATAAATAGCTGAGGTTCACTCCAACCTTCATTTGGATTAAGACCTTCACCAAGTTCGCGTTCACAATAATAGATTTGCTGATAATGATTTGTTTTTTTCTTTCCAAAAAATTGGTCATCGGCCCTACTTGAACTGAACCATAAACGCTCCCGCTTACCTCCTTCAATTATTTCGATATAAGGGGCATTATCTTTGAATTTATCCCATTCGCGTTGCAATAGGTTGTATGTATTGTTTTTATAAACTTCTTTCTTATGCTCAAATTCATCGGCACTATTTATAGGTGCTTTTAAATTCAGATGAGTGCTAGTTTGTTTATAGCTTATGGGTATTTCATTTTCAACTGCTAATTTTTCATTGGTTTTACAACCTAACAAAAGCATTAGAAATAGAACCGATAAGGCTAGCTCTGTTATATTATTTTTCATACTGGTGCTTCTTTTTAAGGTTATTGGCAGGGTTAATGGTACCCACAGGGTATTGGATATAAAACTTGACTCCAGGAATTTTATCGTTATCTCCAACTTCTTCGATATAGAGTAAAGCTACATTACAATAAGAAATCTCATCATCTTTAACACTTACAATTGAATTCGGATCCCATAAAACATAGGCAGCACCTTCTTCCAGGTCAACACCATTGGGATATCCTATACTTCTTGGCACTGGTGTTCCCCAAGTTAAATTCCCCTGCTTTTTGTTTAATATATTGTTATAACCGCCATTAAAATAGTCGTCTTTAAATTCGGCTAAATTTGCATAATTTCTTTTAATTGGATCTCTGGTTATGAATTCAAAATCGTTTGATGATGAATTGATTAAATACAACTCAAGCTGATTGCTAGCTCTGTCCTTTTCAATGTAGAAAGTATAAGGCTCCACAATGGGTTCTTGGTAATTTCCATTAATAAAACCAAATACATTGGCGTATTGAGTTTTTGCTTCAACTTCCCCCATGGTTCCTTTTCTGCTTTCGTCGTAAAGGTTAATGTGGAAAAGATTTTGTGTTTCAGAGAAATTTAAAATGGAAAGAATACCATTTTCAACAATAGGTACTCCAGTAACAATTTTCTCGAAAACAAAACGCTGACTGCATACAAGTTTATCATTTAATGGATCGTGAACGAGCAAGGTTAACTCTAAAATATAGCTTGCATTCTTCAAGTCTGAAGATGGAGGAAGTCCTGTCACAGTAAGCATATTGCCAACCAAGGGGGGTACGAAAAATTCATCTTCATCGCCAGATGTAACTATTTCATATTCATAATCAGAACATACATCTATATTTTTGGGCATCTCTATATTGAAAATAGCTATTTTGGTGGTTAATATGTCGAGTGCTACACACTCGTTAGACACTACATTCATTGAATGGTAAATATAATCTGAAGTAAAATCAATCAACTGACCTGTAGACAAGGTATCACTAGTTGGATCTGTGTTAGGATTCAGATTATTGTTGTTTAGTGGGGTTTTTAATGAAGTTAACGATGTAGTAGCGATTCTTATTTGAGGACAAGTATTTTCACACCCTTTTCCAATGAGCTCAATGTTAAAAGAACACTGAGATTCACCCTCAGGGTAATCGTTAGGAATTGTGGATGCATATACCACAAATGTTTCTTTATATTCAATAGATTCAATAGGAGTAAATGTAACATCCAGTTTTGTTTTTCCTTGTTCAATAAACGACTCAATTCCATCAGTATCGATAAACCATGCTCCATTGATTACCGAAGGAACAATACTGTCGATTCTATACGAGCAGTTTATGCCAACATTTTCAATAATTTTTTCTAAGGAAATTGATATTTCTTTGGTCTCGGTGATTAATACGGGTGAAAAACTAATATCCTCTTCAATTGTAAAACCATCGGCAACAGGACATTCACATACTGTTGGATCACAAAAGCTTGCAGTTAGGGTGTAAGTAATACTACCAGTTTCACCAACACTTCCATCTTCATTTAAGCAGCTCACTTCAAACTCGAATACTTCTTCAAATCGCTCATCGGTGTAGCGCTTATTATCTAAATTAAAGTAAACAACAAACAATTCTCCTTCCTGCAGAGTTAGGCTTGTTTCGTTATTTGAAGTTGAACTGATTGCTCCTTCTACCCATATGTTTTTATTGTTGAAAATTGAAGCATCCCAAGTGAATAATAAATCACCAGAACAAATAAAGCTGAATGAATTATTAACTAATTCGTTGTCGTTTATTTTTACACAATCGAGGTATTCCGATGAAATATTAAGCTGCTCTTCCCTATTTAACGAAGAGCAATTAATGGTATCTGGAGGCATGCAACTGATATCAAAAATTGAATCTTTAAGTTCAGTATCACAACATAAAATATCAATAGTTTTTGGTACCGATTGTTTTCCATTCATAAACAATATCAGCTTGACATCTGCTAAACCATTTTTGCTATTGGGTATGTTTGGTTGATAATCATAACCTTCGGCGTCGAGCACCCCCGACAAGGTATCGTTAGGTAGAAATAATTTATAACTAGCCCCTTCTGCATTTAGGTAAATACCAGGCTCACATTCCAGACTATATAATCCATGAATACTTAAAGATATATCCTTTAAACTTTCACTATCCGATCGTAGAATATCTTGATCACAGCTTCCAATAATTGAAAGCAGAATCGTAAGTAATAGTAATTGATATGCTATTTTCATTTTAGTAGAATTAAAAGGTTACACCAACACGAATTACAATTTGACCTGCAGCTCTTTTATTATAATCAGAGTATTCAATACCATTTTCGTTCAAACAATCGAGCCACTCAGTACTTGCTGGATTGTTAAGAGGGAGGGCTAATGAAGTATGTCGATAGGCAATATCATAGGAAATATCCATTGTCTTGGTTTTCCATAAATCAACTCCCACTCCAAATCCATAAAAAGAGGAAACAAAGCGATTACCTGTTGTAAGAAATTTATTTTTATCGGCGCTAAAATCGTATGCAGTACCTATATCACCAAAGAGATAAAGTGCATCGCAGATGCCAAATAAAGGAGAAGTGATATCGTTAAAAGTAAAACGAGGATGAATGGAGATGGGTATGAAGTTTCCACCATCAACTGGCCAATAGCCACTCATGATTCCAATATGTAAGCGGTTTCTGTTATTAAACTTGTAAACAGGTGCTAGGATTGCGATTTCAGGTCCAAAAATAAGTTTAGTTCCCTGAGCTCCAAATCCAATAAATTGATTGGTATCTGCTACTGCACCTGGGATAGATTCATAGGGTATATTTTTAAAACTACGTGCACCTAACATCCCTCTAAGTTCAACCTTGAATGCATTTCTATTTCGTTCACACAATTGCAAATCACTGTTTTCAATCATTAACCTACGAACAGAAAATGCATCGGGATAAATATCAGCATCAGATGTTTTTGTTATTCTTTTAATATCGAGTGAATCAACACTTATCATGTGATCTTTCACATACTGAGCCATTTCTTCGCCAGGTTCTAAGCGATAGGGTTCTCCTTCACTGCAATCAACAATATTGACCTTTACTGTACCTCCACTTTCTTCAATTGGAATGATATCAAAATAAGTTTGCATGATTTTTTCACCACCGGGCATGGTATTGCCATCTTTGAATTCGATGTTATAAACCGTTTTATTGTCCATTTCACATAGAACACATTTTGAGGTTGAACACGAATATTGAATTAACAGGAAAAAAATAGAATAGTACAAATGGCCTCGAATGTTAAACTTAGTTCGTTTAAACTTGATCGGATTTTTTGTCATTTTATTTGGTTCTTAAGGATAACTAGTTTCATGTAATTATAATTTTGTAACAAACAGTGAATCTGTTGGATCATAATAGGTCGCTTTGATATATGTTACATCCCAATGAATATCGCAAATGCTAATTTTTCCTTTTCTTGATTTTCAGAATCATGCTCGTTTCACTCTGCAATAACTACAAAAAAAATAGTTTATGAAGTTTTTGTGCAATGCCAGGCTTTAAATTTAATAATAATCAAACTCAATATTGTTATGATTATTGAGTTTGATAGAATTACTTAATGAAAGTTATTTCTGTGGCTATGAATGAACTATTAGTCTAATGAAAGTATAAAAGACATTGTAAATAAAGCTAGTTGAAAATATATTAAACTAGCTACCTATCTAGTCTTGTATATTACAAATATGATGAGCACATTTTAAACCGTGGGTTCCACTAGGCTAACCCACGGTTACTATTTCTTCAACTCCTTCGGTATATTATCAATTGTTTTTTCTTAATAGCCTTTACTTAAATCAAATAGCACTTAACTTTTTGTTTTAACTCCAGGCATTTTAGCTCACTCCAATAACCTTATGAACTCCTTTCTAAAACTGATGATAACTTTTCCCTAGAAATTTCAAAGCATCGGGTAATCCAGTACGCCAATAAGTCCAGTTATGAGCTCCATCGCGCATGCGAAATTCATGTTTTATGCCCATTTCTGTTAAATGAATGTGCAAGCGACAATTGTCTATGGTTAAGAAATCATCGTCGCCACAATCCAACATAAGATTTAATCCCTTATATGCATCTTTTCCTTTTGCCTTGGTTATATCAATTGCGTTGTTGTTTTTAAAATGATCTGTTAACCGCTCTGCCCCCTCTTTATATTGACCAAATAGGTTTTTATGAATTCTTTGCCAACCCTCTTCGTCAACACTTAAGAAATCAGTTTCAGTAAAAACAGCAGCACTAAAGGCGACTGCACCCGAAAACAGTTCAGGATATTTAAGCGAGTAATTTAAAGTTCCATATCCGCCCATTGAAAGACCAGCAATTCCCCTGAACCTTCTTTCAGAACGTATTCGATACATTTTCTCGATGTAGGGAATAAATTCCTGAATGAAGAAATCTTCGTAACGAACCGAATTATCGAAGTTGTTGATATAAAAAGAAACGCCTCCATCGGGCATGGCAATAATCATTGGAGGAATTTCTCGCTTTGCAATTAATTCATCAGCAATTAAATGTGCTTCTCCAAATTGCATCCAGCCCATGTCGTTATCGGTATATCCGTGTAACAAATAAGTAACTGGGTATTTACGATTTGTTGTTTCGTAATCGAAAGGCAGGTAAATGGTATAATTCACTGTTTTGCCGAGTATTTTACTGTCGATACTTAAACTTTCTTTAACTGTTCCTCGTGAACTTTGAGCGAAAGTAATGTTTGCGAAAGCTAAAAAGCTTACTATTAAAAATAGGTTTTTCATAGTTAGATTATTTATTGAATGTTAGTTTTATTATTTGCAAAATACACAAAGGATTTTTTAGTGAAAATTTTTCAATGCAATTCATTCATTGTCGATGCCATTCACATACCTATTGAATCCATGCATTAAGAGTCTAGTGTTGAAATTAATCAATAAACCTAGTCTTTTACCTGTTAATTTAAGGTAGCTTATTATTTGAGCTTCATGTACTTTTGAAAATAAGTCAATTGCTTTCAATTCAATAATTATTTCATCTTCTACCATTAAATCAATTCGGAAACCCAAATTTATTCTTTCTCCTTTATAAACAACCGGGATTGGAACTTGTCTTGAAACACTTATTCCTCGGTTTGTAAGTTCCTTGGCTAAACAATGCTCATAAACTGATTCCAATAATCCAGGACCAAGAATCTTGTGTACTTCAATTGAAGCATCTAAAATTTTACCTGAAAGGTTATTTAATTCTG
>JAQIBQ010000467.1 GCA_027859005.1 Prolixibacteraceae bacterium
CAGTTGGCGCTCCATTTATGCAGGAATTAAATCAACTTTAGGCATTAAGAACAAAAAATAATTCTTTTGATTCAATCCAAATTAGCACTTTCCCTTTTTCTACATTAGTTAATTTATAATTTTATATAAAAATCTAAATACATATCTATTATGACTAGCATCAAAGGAACTAAAACAGAACAAAATTTATTGAAAGCTTTTGCAGGTGAATCACAAGCAAGGAACAGATACAACTACTTTGCAAAAGCTGCAAAAAAAGAAGGATTGGAACAAATTGCCGCATTATTTGAAGAAACGGCCTTAAATGAAATGGAACATGCCAAGCGCTTTTTCAAATTTTTAGAAGGCGGAATGGTTGAAATTACAGCAATGTATCCAGCAGGAATCATAGGTACAACTTTAGAAAACTTGAAAGCAGCTGCCGATGGTGAAAACGAAGAATGGACTGAACTTTATCCTGAATTTGCAAAAGTTGCCGAAGAAGAAGGCTTTAAAGAAGTAGCAATGGCTTTTAAAATGATTGCTAAAGTTGAAAAAGCACACGAAGACCGCTACCGTACCTTATACGATAACCTTGAAGCTGGAAAGGTTTTTAAACGCGATGGTAAAGTAATTTGGAAGTGCAGAAATTGTGGTTTCATTCACGAAGGATTAGTGGCACCAAAAATGTGTCCTGCATGCCAACATCCACAGTCATACTTCGAAATTAAAGAATATAATTATTAGAGTATTACATTGGAATACTATTAAAAAGAACTTCAGTAAAGGAGTTCTTTTTTTATGTTCTCTAATATAATTTAACTATCCTGCTTTTGAAGAGATGTACAAGATTAAACGCACAAAAACGAACCGAACTAACAAAAATAGAACAAAATCGTAGGTACATTTTTTTATCGTTGTAATTTATAGCCTCTTTTCTTTTTTAAAATAGCCACTAATTTTTGTATAACTTTAGTTAATCCTTTAATGAAAATTATTGTTAATTAATTTAAACAAAACGGTTACTTAATCTGTCTTGTTTCAAAAATAAATTAACGAACAAGAAACCGCGTAATATTAGCTTTATGCAAAACGATTCGCCTTTGAGCAACCTTGATCTCAACTCGATTGAAGAGTTGTATCAACAATATTTAAAAAAGCCAGAATCAATTGATGAAAGTTGGAAAAATTTCTTTCAAGGTTTTGACCTAGCATCACGTAACTTTTCCAAAAGTTCAGTTCCCAATAAAAACAAAATTGAGCTAGACAAAGAGTTCAAAATTTTAAGTTTAATTCAAGGATACCGTCAAAGAGGGCACTTATTTACTAGAACAAATCCGGTTCGTACCCGTCGACAATACTCTCCTACTTTAGCTATCGAAAATTTTTATTTAAAAGAAAGCGATTTAGATACAATATTCGAAGCAGGTTCTGAAATTGGGTTGGGTCCTTCTACCTTACGTCAAATTATCAGCCACTTACAAGACACTTACTGTGAGTCAGTAGGTGTAGAATACTTATACATGCGTCAGCCTGATGTTGTTTCATGGCTACAACAAAAAATGGAAAGTAGCCGCAACCGTCAAGATTTTAACCCAGAACAACGAAAACATATATTCGACCATTTAAAACAAGCGGTTGGGTTCGAGAATTTTATCCACAAAAAATTTGTAGGTCAAAAACGTTTTTCATTAGAGGGTTCAGAAGCTGCAATTCCTGCGCTAGATGCAATTATTGAAAAAGGAGCGGAATTAGGTATTTCTGAATTTGTAATTGGAATGGCTCATCGTGGCAGACTTAATGTTTTAACCAACATTCTTCAAAAACCATACGAAAATATTTTCCGCGAATACTTTGGGAAAGAATACGAAGGTGATATTTCCTTAGGCGATGTAAAATATCACTTGGGATACGAAAATAGTATTGAAACCGATTCGGGTAAAAAAGTTCGACTTAGTTTATTACCAAATCCATCGCACCTTGAAGCTGTAACACCTGTTGCAGAGGGAATGTCTCGTTCAAGAATCGATTCAACCTATAACGGCGATGGAAGTAAATTGGCTCCAATAATCATTCATGGCGATGCTGCCATTGCCGGTCAAGGAGTTGTTTATGAAGTTGTTCAAATGGCAAACCTTCAAGGTTATAAAACAGGAGGCACCATACACCTGGTAATTAACAATCAGGTTGGTTTTACAACGAATTACCTCGAAGCGCGTTCAAGTACCTATTGTACCGATGTAGCGAAAGTAACTCGCTCTCCCGTATTCCATGTGAATGGCGACGATGTTGAAGCGCTAATTTACACTGTGAAGTTGGCAATTGAATTCCGCCAACGCTACCATAGCGATGTATTTATTGATATTCTTTCGTACCGGAAATATGGTCACAACGAAGGAGATGAGCCACGTTTTACGCAACCTATTCTCTATAAAGAAATTGAGAAACATCCCAATCCAAGAGATATTTATGCATCAAAACTGATCGATAAAAACGTATTTGACACCCAAGAATCTAAAAAAAGAGTAGTTGAGTTCGATGAATTTTTGGATGAAAAACTTACTGAATCAAGAAAAGATACAAAAGTAAAAATCACAAATTTCCTAGTAGAAGAATACAAAGCTTTTAAAAATCCTGCCAAAGGAAATCTATTTGAAAAAGTTAATACAGGAATAAATCAAGAAAAATTGGTAGACTTAGCGAATCGAATGTTGGAAATGCCTTCCGATAAAAAGTTTTACCGAAAAGCAATTAAAATTATTAACGACCGTAAGCAAATGGTCGAGAATAATAAGCTCGATTGGGCAATGTGCGAATTACTTGCCTATGCTAGTTTAGCCAGTGAAGGTCATCCGGTACGCTTAAGCGGACAAGATAGTCAACGCGGTACTTTTGCACACAGACACGCTGCTTTTGTTGAAGAAGATACTGGGGAAAAGTATTTTCCAATGAATAACCTAAGTGAGGGACTGCCTAATATTCATGTTTTCAATTCATCATTATCGGAATACGGCGTAATGGGATTTGAATACGGCTATGCCCTTGCAATGCCAAATGTATTAACCATTTGGGAAGGTCAATTTGGTGATTTCAACAATGTAGCTCAAGTAATTATTGATCAATACCTTACTTCAGCACACGAAAAATGGGGCATTTCAAATGGTTTAGTTTTATATTTACCTCACGGTTACGAAGGTCAGGGTCCAGAACATTCGAGTGCTCGTATTGAGCGATTTATTGCTCAGGCAACCAACAACAATATTCAATTGATGAATATTACAACTCCAGCAAACCTCTTTCATGCTTTAAGAAGACAAATGCTTTGGGAATACCGTGTTCCTTTGGTAATTTTCACTCCGAAAAGCCTCTTACGTCATCCTCAAGTTACCAGTAATTTTGAAGAGCTAGCATCGGGAGAATTCAAACCATCAATTGATGATAAAAATGCTGATCCTAAAAAAGTAAAAACCCTCGTTTTCACAACAGGTAAAATATATTACCATGTAAACGATAAAAAAATAGCTGATCAACGTAGCGATCTTGCCATCATTCGAATTGAACAACTCTATCCGTTCCCAGCAAAGGATGTAGAGAGTTATATTTCGAAATACAAAAATGCCAACCGATTTGTTTGGGCACAAGACGAACCAGTAAACATGGGAGCTTGGCCCTACGTTTCTCGTAATTATCCACAGTTTAATTTCGAGGGCGTCACTCGTCAAGAAAGTGCAAGCCCTGCAGGTGGTTTAATGGAACAGCACAATATTCGTTTACAACAAATAGTCGACAAAATATTTGATAAATAAACCATTTTTCAGAAAACCAGCATATGATTAAAGAATTTAAAATACCAAGTCCCGGAGAATCAATTACTGAAGTAGAAGTTGCCAGTTGGATGGTTGAAGATGGTGCATTCGTTGAAAAAAACGACGAATTAGCTGAAGTTGAATCAGACAAAGCAACATTAGTTTTGGTAGCCGAAGAAGATGGTGTAATTAGCATTATAGCACAAGTAGGTGAAACAGTTGCAGTAGGAAGTATTGCTTATACTTTAGATACCGATGCAAAAGGTATTAAAAAAGATAAAACAGAAGTTAGAGAAGAAACAAAACCAAAGGCAAAGCTTGAATCAAAAACAGAGCCTAAAGTCGAAGAAAAATCCATTGAAAATACACAAGTAAAAGTTACGCCTGTTGCTGCTGAAATGATGAAAGAAAATCAACTTAATGTTGACGACATTATTAAGGGCTTAAAACGTATAACAAAACAAGAAGTACAAACTGTTCTCTCTAATCCAAACAATTCAGCAGGACCGATTACAGAAGTGAATGTGAACAAATTTTCACGCAATGAAGACAGGAGCAAAATGACAACCTTGCGTAAAAGGTTAAGTGAACGTTTGGTTAGCGTAAAAAACGAAACAGCCATGCTCACTACATTTAACGAAGTAGATATGAGCACAGTAATGGGGTTGCGTAAAAGCTTGCAAAATAAGTTTGTAGAGAAGCATGAATTCAAATTGGGTTTCATGGGTTTTTTCACAAAAGCAGTAAGTATTGCTGCGAGGCATTTTCCTGCTGTTAATTCACGAATTGAAGGCGACGAAACTGTATCATTTTCATATGTTGATGTAGGTATTGCCGTTCAATCACCCAAAGGTTTAATGGTACCAATTGTTCGAAATGCTGAATCGAAAAGCATTGTCGAAATTGAGAAAGACATTAAAATATTGGCTCAAAAAGCGCGAGATCGTAAAATTAGTGTCGAAGAATTAAGCGGCGGTACTATTTCAATTACTAACGGTGGTGTTTTTGGATCGCTCATGTCTACTCCTATTTTGAATCCTCCACAATCTGCGATACTAGGCATGCACAATATAGTTGATCGTCCTATTGCACTTAATGGACAAGTTGTAATTCGACCAATGATGTACATTGCTCTATCATACGATCATCGTATTGTAGACGGAAAAGATTCTGTTGGATTCTTAAAAATGGTAAAAGATTTAATTGAAGCACCAGAGAACATGTTGTTTAATGGATCAAATCCAATAGAAAAATTACTTGACTTATAAATCGGTAATCAATAAAAATTGCACAATAATTGAGTGATTGCCTTTACAGCAATCACTCTTTTTTAATTATATTCGTAGCAGTTAAAACAAGCATAAAAATGAATTTCAAATATCTACTTATAGCAATTCTATTACTCAGTACAACATTAGTAAAAGCTGAATTGCCAACTCTTTCTGAAAGATCAAAGGTTGTATTATTTACCTGTAGTCCAGGCGACGAATTGTATGCTGGTTTTGGCCATAGTGCTATTTGGGTAAGCGATCAATCAACCGGAGTTGACCGACTTTACAATTATGGAACCTTTGATTTTAGCACCCCTAATTTTTATTGGAAATTTCTTCGTGGAAAATTGGATTACATGCTAAATGTTACAAGTGTTAGACGTTTTATTACTGAGTATAAATACCGGAAAATTGGCGTTGTAGGACAAACTATTGAGCTTAACCAAAATGAGAAACAAAAAATATTCAGTTTACTTGAAGAAAATCTATTGCCCGAAAACCGTTTTTACAAATACGATTTCTATTACGACAATTGTGCGACCCGAATTAGGGATATAGTTATTGAATCGGTTGATGGAACAATTGATTTTAATGCACCTGACCAATCAATATCCTTCAGGCAAATACTTCTTCCTTATTTAGAAACAACACCTTGGACAAAATTTGGTATTAATATAGTGTTAGGCTTAACTTCAGATAAAATAGCTTCACCAAATGAATACCAATACATGCCCGATTATATGCATCAGCAGTTTGCTTCGGCAACAGTTTCTAGAAATGGTATTGAAAGCAAACTTGTTAATTCTGAAACAGTATATTTAAAATCGAAATTAATATTCAAATACAACTTATTAACTGATCCAGCTCTTCTATTTGGTATACTTTTCCTAGTTGTGGGATTAATTACAGCCTATGAGTTTAAAACAAAGAAGTATCAAAAATGGTTAGATCTTGTTCTTAATAGTATTGGAGTTTTAGCAGGTTTGTTCCTGTTTTTCATGTGGGTTGGTACAGATCATTCAGCAACCAATCAGAATTTGAATATACTGTGGCTCTTTCCTGCCCAAGCACTTTATTTAATTGCATTATTCTTTAAGTATAAAACCCGGAAGAAACTTATTCAGACTTCTTTTGTGATTATGGTACTTGTATCTTTTGCAATGCATTTATGGCCTCAAACTACCGAATTATCGTTTTTATTGTTGTCGTTACTTTTTGCTCTAAGGTATTTATTTTATAGTCGAATTGTTTCTAAAAACGGTTAGATTACCTCCAATTGAAGTAAACTGAAATGAAAGAAAAATAGTAAGATACTAGGTTAGGACAACACTATTACAAAACAACAGTTCAATGAACTGGGAACAAAGGTAATGGGACCGATAATTATAGAAATTACGAAAGAAGTTATACCAATTGTCCTTTAAAATGCCGCATGGCAATTTAAAGATTATCCCGAGTACTCGTGGATTAATGCCGATCATACAACAAAGGAGTAAACTGAACGAAGTGAAAGTATGCGACATTATGTTGTCAAATCGGTACCATACGATTAGAATTGAAAACAAATCTGCTATTCTTGGTTCTTCTGATTCTGCATTTCGAGGAGACAAAACAAAACCCAGAAGACTTATTGCTTTCCTCTTTATCATCTTGTCATAATGTAGCAAAGCTGGCGTGATAGCAGTGGACTATATCGACTCTGCAACAGGCATAATGCCTGAAACATCAAACGAAGGAGGACATTTCATTGAAGTAATGCTTAACCCAATTGTGCTTGTAAAAGAAATTTCGATGATTGATAAAGCCAATGAATTGCACAAGAAAGCCAATGAACTTTGCTTCATTTCAAACTCGGTAAATTTCCAAGTTCGGCATAATCCAACTGCAAAAACTCAATATTAACTCTTTAGAAAGAATACGATTCCGAAATAATTATACTTTCTACTTTTTTGTCAAATCAAGTAATTCAATTTTTCTAAATTCAGTTCTATGGCTTTCAGATTGTATTGCAATTTTTCCTTCCGATAATTTCAAATTTTTGAATTCACCTTGTAGTAAGATATCATTTTCTGGTGAATCTAAATCGAAGCGAATATTATTATAACTCAAAACAACTTCACCATTATACAAATGCTTTATGAGTGAGTCGCCTTGCACTTCAACTTCAACAGTCACCCAATCTTCACCATTTATTACTTTAAGATCAGAATTAAAGCAATGTTCAGTCATTAGTTCATCATTGATGTCAATAATAGTTCCTGGTGTACAAACATTTAAATTAGTACGGTGGTCATCACCAACTCCACCATACAGCTGAACTTCGATACTTGTTGGGAAATATTGATCAATGCCCATACTTTCGGCCGATTGTGAGTGTAACATTAAACCATTGTTCCGATAGGCCCAGGCAGGAGCATCTTCAAGCTGTTCCCCTACTATCCGATACTCAACACGAAGCTTATAATGAGAATAACTCTTTTCAGTAAATAAGTGTCCAAACCTATTACCAAAGGCTTCATATTCATCGTAACAAACCACTAAATTTCCATTTTCTACCCGAAATGTTTCGAGATAATTATCTCCTAGTTCAAAACCAGCAATCTTAATTTCCCATCCATTCAAATTTTCACCATTAAACAATTGAGTCCAATTTTCATTCCTCTTTTTTTGCAGTGTGCAGGAACTTGAAAAAAATAGATAGAAGGAGATTATTACAAAGAAATATTTCATGTTTTTTTTTGAATATACTCACATTTTAATTAATCCAAAACAATTCTGTACTAAATAAATTTGGCGCTTCGCCCAAACCCTACTTCCTTTTTTTTCTTGATTGATTATTGCTTCGTTCATAATGATTTAAGCAAGCTTGATTCTGCTTTCACTTATCGCAATAATTATTCACATGATTAAGACTGTTGATGTTCATGAAACGAAGTTTGCCAATACCTAAAATATAAAATACTTTATTGGCAATACTTCGTATTTGTCTGAACACAAAAAATCCCGTCTGACCGAACCGGGCAGAGAAGGAAAAAAAGTCAAGGCGGCTTTAAAATTTTCATTTCAAAAGGTTTTTGTTACTTATTATTTAATTTCTTCATCGAAAACAACAGCCACTTTACCACAACGGCCACCATCCATTAAAGTATAAGCTTGATCAACCTGATCGAGAGTAAAACGGTGTGTGACCAAGTCTTCAGGGTGAATTCCCCAGCGAACCAGTCGTTCAACCAGTTCTTCCATTCTCCATATATTGGTTACCCATGAACCATGAATCGAAATCTGGTCGTGAATAATATCGGGGCTTGGATTGAATTCAACAGTACCACCCTCACCAATCATGACCATCTTGCCCCATTGCCGGGTAGCACGAATGGCCAACTGACGGCCCAAAGTATGACCAGAACAATCTACTGTTCTTTCGAAACCTTTACCACCATAAGTTTCGGCCTTCACTTTTTCAAGAGAATCGGCATTGGAAACAAAAACGGCATCGGCTAAACCTAGACTTTTGGCAATGTCGCAACGTTCCTGAACGGTATCAACACCCACCAATTTTGTTGCGCCCATGGCTTTGGCTAACATTAAAGCTGCTAAACCAACAGGGCCAAGTCCAACAACTAAAACCTGATCGTTTCCGCAAATGCCAATTTTTTCCAGGCCTTCGTAAACGGTGCCAAAACCGCAGGCTACCTGAGCACCATCGGTATAGGTAAGCTCATCGGGCAGTAGAACGCAGTCTTTTTCATCGGCCAGAATGTAAGGTGCCATACCGCCATCGCGCTGCCAACCGTAGGCTGCACGCAAGGGGCTCGAACATGAAATCATGTATCCACGACGACAATCGTTGCAAACGCCACATCCTGAGATATGGTATAAAACCACACGATCACCTTCTTTAAAACGCCTCATTCCGGGACCACACTTTACAATTTGGCCAGAAGGTTCGTGTCCTGAAATTTTATTCTGATAAGCTTCTGGACCTTTGCCCAAATGCTCACGGTAAATGGCTCTGATATCGCTACCACAAATGGTCGACGATTTTGTTCTCACCAACACCTGACCATGTCCCGGTTCAGGGATACTTACTTCTTTCATCACTACTGTGCTATTGCCCGGCAGGAATGCGGCATTCATTACACCAGTATATTTCACATCGCCAAAGGATTTTGCTCCAGCTTGTTTATTATTTTCGCTCATTGCTGTTTTATTCTTACGCCCTTTCAGGGCTATTTATTTTTTTCTTTTTCAAAATCACAGGGCGTTGCCCTATGCTAATGCTTTCGCCCCGTTGGGGCTTATCTTTTTTATTCAATATCCAAAGAACATGTCTCCCAAATTGAGTAGTTATCTAAGTCCCCTTTAGGGGATTTAGGGGTGTATTATTCCCACAAATCTTCCCAACCCTTGGCTCCTTCCCAAAGGAAAACCTGACCTTTAATCAATCTGCATTGTTTATCAATTTTACTAATGGCTTCCATCTCTTCATCTGTAATGGGATCACCCATAACTCCCCTGATGTTCGACTCAATTTTCGAAGAGGTTACAGAAAATGGAATGACTATTTCGCCACGCTGTACGCCCCATTTAAGGCAAACTACAGCCGGATGAATGCCCAAACGCTCAGCAATTTTCACCATTACCGGATCTTCAATATCAACAGTATCATCGGCTGAGCGGTCACGTTCAGGACGTTTAGGCGAGCCTATGGGTGAAAATCCGATGGGCACAACCTTATTCGCTACCATGTAATTAAACAATTCTGGCTGCTGGAAATGTGGATGGATTTCCATTTCGTTGACTACTGGTTTTATTTTGGCATCTTTCAACAGAAGCTCCATTTTCGAAATGGTCATGTTCGATGTTCCAATGTTTTTCACTAAACCCATTTCCACCAACTGCTCCATTTGACGCCAGGCCACCATATAATCTTCATGAATATAAGGCTTGGAATCAGGATTTCGGGAGTCGCCATCACAACCCGGCGCATGGTAATTGGGAAAAGGCCAATGAACCAAGTAAAGGTCGAGGTAATCGAGCTGCAAATCAGCCAGCGATTGTTTGCACGATTTAATCACATCGCCTTCGCTATGCATATCGTTCCAAACTTTCGATGTGATCCACAACTCATCGCGTTTCACTGTTCCATTGTTCACCACTTCAGACAAAACCGAACCAATCTCTTTCTCATTGCCATACACCGAAGCACAATCGATGTGTCGATAACCCAATTCAATTGCATACTTTACCGCCTGGGCAATTTGCTCATTGGAGTAGTTATCTGACCCAAAAGTGCCCAAGCCAATGACAGGTATTTTTGCCCCATTGGACAAAACCTTTATGGGTACATCAACAGGATTAATTTTATTCATTCTTCTATATTTATTCTATTCAAATTTTACTTTATCAAGATTCAATGCTTGACTTGCATTATCAATGTAGATTTTCATTATTTGCTTGCCTTCATTTAATTGAACATTTACCGAAACAGGCTCCCAAATTTGATATCCTCCACTATTAGGCATTTCAATAATTCCGGATTTATCAACATCATCAATTTCAACATGCATCTTGCTCTCATCGGTAACTGTAGCTGCATAAATGGTCATTTTATAAGAACCACTTTTAGTCACATTCACGGTATAAGTCATCCATTCGCCGTTTTTTGCCCAACCAGTATTATAGCCTCCTGCAGAACAAACTTCAATATCAACGCCTTCATCAGGACGATATTTCCCACCAGCATTAGAATCGTCAAAGTCATAATAAGTGTCGCCAGAACATCCAAGATTGAAATCTTCCACTTCAACGATTCCGGGAATGATTAGTTTTTTATACGGAGTTGGTTTTGATTCGCAAACCTCAAGAAGTTTCCACCCTGTAAATTCAGCATCAGGTGCTACAACAATGGCTTTACCATTATCAATTGAAAGAAGACTGCCGCTTTGTATATTGGTAATTTTCAGCAAATCGTTAAAGTACGATTCTATTTTCCAAAGCTGATTTTCAGCACCATTATCTTCAGAAGCATTTATCGTATTTGAATTATCGGTTAAAACCATTTTCGGGTTTTCACGGCTGATGATTCTATAAATACCTTTTTCAACCATCTTTAGCGCCCACTGATTTGCAGGGACTTTTCTGTCCTTCGATAATAGACCATTGGCGCCCAAAACGGGTATTGGTTTGCCATTTGGAGATATGAAATAGTGTGGCTCAGCGTTTATTTCAACGTACTTATTCAAAGCCGGGATTGTTCCATCAAACGATAATTTAAGTGCATAAGCCAACTCATCGAACGATTTTTCAGGTAATGAAATTATTAAACCTGTTTCATCCTGTTTGTAAGATAAAGGCAAATATTTCCCAGCTTCACCTTTCATTAAAGAAACTTCCTTCAAGTTCGACAAATCAATTCTATCGCTCGACAAAGAGGTTAGCTTCACTTCCTTCTGACCTTTATCCCATCCTAACAAAATGGCATAAAGTGTTGTATGGTCTTTCGATCTTGTGTAGCGAATATCCTTTGCTGTTCCCTCAGCTGGTGCAGTAAATACACCATGTGCAGCGCCCATAATTGTTGGACCTTCGCCGTACTTTTCCCAGGCACGTGTACTGTATATGGCCTCACCATATTTCTTCAGCCAGTTGCCCATGGCCAGTAAAACATCCCTCTGCTCCTGAGGAATGGTGCCATCGGCTTTTGGTGAAATGTTCAGCAATAAGTTACCGTTTTTGCTCACTCGGTCGAAGAAACCATGTAATTCTTGTTTAGCTGAATAGTAGCCAATTCCTTCGGTATAACACCAGCTCGATGAACTAATGGCATCGTCGGTAAGCCAGTAATTTTGTGTTAAATCAGTTGGACCACCACGTTCAAAGTCCAGTACCGCACATTTTGTATTCAAAGCGTCTTTGTACGACGCAACAACTGGTTTCCCCCACTCTTCAGCCTTATTGTAATAATAAGCCAGAAATTGCAGCAAAACAGGTTCTGATATCGCATTTAAATTAAAATCCTGCCAGATAATATCAGGCTGATAAGTATCGATAATTTCCTTGTGCTTGGCCAGCCAAAGTTCTTCGTTCTTTTCTTTTCCTTGCTGACCGTAAAGCATTTGAAGTTTTAGATCATCGGTTGGAGGAACTTTCTCGTAGAAACCGGTTATGTTGTAGGCATGGTGCATCGAAAGGATCACTTTCATGTTGTGCTTTCTGATTTCGGAGGATAGCAAGCCCACCAAATCGAGTTTTGGTCCCATATCACTGGCATTCCAAGGATTTATTTTGCTGGCCCACATCGAAAAACCATCGTGGTGTTCTGCTACCGGACCAGCAAATTTAGCACCTGCATCTTCAAAAAGCTGCGCCCATTCTGCCGGGTCGAAGTTTCCGCCTTCTGATTTCAACTTGGGTGCAAACTGAACAAAATTCCCGTTTTTATCGGTTCCTCCCGTAATTAATTTATCGTAAGGCCACTGATCAATTTCACCATAAGTTGCAATGTGGTGTGTGTTTTCGTTCGATCCAGGGAAGTACATGTTCCGAGGATACCATTCATTGGCATAGGCCGGAACGGAATAAACTCCCCAATGGAAATAAATTCCGAACTTGGCATCTTTAAACCACTCAGGAACAGGATCCACTTGCTCCAACGATTCAAAAGTTGGTTCGTACTTTACCTGCTTTGTATTGCTTGTACAGCTCGCTATAAACGCAAGTAAAAGCGATAGGTAAACAATTTTAAGTAGCGTTCTCATTTGTTTATTTTATAGTTAGTTCATTTCGAAAATTGAATTTTCATTTTATTTTTTTTTAGTTGGAAGATATTCCATCACAAAACCATAACTGTAAGGCAAATTGCCATTGATGGTGTATTTATCCAGTGTGCGGGCTCCCCACGCATCGTTTCCTCCGACACCATGAATATTCAGATCGATGTTCAGGTTAATAAAATCGCGATTGGGTAATTCAAAAGGATGCATGGCTTTTTCCACATCATCCTCGGTATAAGGCCACGCACGAAAGCACAGTGGCTGTAAACCTGAAACTTTAATGGTACTGCCCCATTGATTGGAAAACTCAAACCAACGAACATCGGTGCGATTGGCATTGTCTTGTGGAACCAGGTAATTAGTGGCAAAATTTTTAAGATTTGATTCATACAATCCAACAAATGCAGCGGTTTTACGATCGGGGTAATTCTCGAAAGGACCGCGACCATACCAATCAATGGTTGAAAAATCTTTTGGTATTAATACGCGCATTCCAAATTTAGGTATCAACGGAATAGTATCGTTTAGTGGTTTGTAGTTGGCATAAACTTGAATTTGTCCCTTGCCGTTAATTGTATAAGTTAGATCGTAATTGGCACCAACAGTAGGTAAGTTCATTTTAAACTGAATGCTTACCAAACCATTTATATTCGTGATTTCTACGTTATCGACCTTTCGGGTGTCGGCTGCTGTTTTCCACTTAGCTAAACGCTGGTCATAAGCATTGCGTTTCTGATTATCATTGGCAGGTTTCCAGAAATAAGGTTCCAGTTCACCTTTGATTAATTCTGTACCATTCTGCGTCCAATTGGTAAGTGCTCCTGTAAGTTTATCAAAAACTATTTCCAGAGAATCACCATCCACTATTATTTGCCCATCAGTTTCACTAGTTTTTAATAACTTGGTCCACTTGGCAACATTCCCAAACACTTGTGGTTTAACTACAAACTGCTCACGCGCCACGGTAAAACCATCTTCAGCCCAAATAGTCGACTTTTTAAGTCTCGCATAAACATTCAATAAAACTTCACCATCTGCAGAGAATATTTTTTGAGGAATATGAATTTCAACCTCGGCAGTTTTTCCTGGTTGAATTATTTCAATATTTAGTATACCTGAGTCTACGGGTTTACCATTCTGCATGATATCATAAACAAAATCAAATCCATCAGTTGAAAGGAAATCGTAACGGTTTCTGATTTCAACTTTTAGTGGGTTCTCACTTTTCAGCTTAAAATCGATAAATTGATAAACTTTTTGCACTTCGTAGTAATGCGGGTGTGGAACACGGTCGGGGCCTACTAAACCATTCAAACAAAAGGCGCCGTCATTTGGATTGTCACCAAAATCGCCACCATAAGCCCAGAATTCATCATCCTTCAATTTCAAACTGGCCGGATCAGTACCGTAACGTAATGATGAACCATCAAATTTCCTGGCAATTCCCGGATCGACCCAATCCCAAATGGCACCGCCAAGAGCACTTGAGTCTTCATTAATAATGTCCCAGTATTCCTGCAAATTACCTCCGGAATTACCCATTGCGTGGGCATACTCACGCATGAAAAATGGTTTATTGTTTACCTTTTCAAGTAGCTCTTTCAGTCTGTTGGGATGCAAATAGCCATCGTCATATACATCAGAAACCTCTCGATAATTGTCAGAATATACTTTTCGGGTAGGATCCAATTTTCTTATGGTATGGGTCATCGCAAACATATTTAAACCTCCACCACCTTCATTCCCCATCGACCAAAAAATAATGCACGAATGATTTTTATCTCGCTGAAACATTGAAACTGCGCGATGAACATGGGCTTCAGTCCACAAAGGGTTATCGCCCAAAACTCTGTTTCCAATACCATATCCGTGTGATTCCTGATTGGTTTCATCCATGACATAAAATCCATATTTATCGCATAGTTCATAAAAAACCGGATCGTTGGGATAATGTGAAGTACGGATCATATTTATGTTTGCTTGCTTCATTAACTGAAGATCGTGCACAATGGTTTGCACATCAATATGGCGTCCTGTGCGCGGATGATGTTCATGGCGATTTACGCCTTTCAGCTTCACTGCTTTGCCATTAATGGAAAATACCTCTCCGTTAATTTCAATGTTACGTACCCCAAATTTCCAGTGAATGGTTTCAATTATCTTGTTACTGCTATTCTTCAGGTTAATGCTTAAGTCATACAAATTGGGCGTCTCAGCCGACCACAATTGAGGATTATTCAATATCGATTTCAGAATAATTTCCTGACTTGCATTACCTTCTAACGACTTTAGTGCTTGAGAGATTTGAATATCGACTATTTCCCCATCATTTGAGAAACCTTTTATTCGTGCTTCAACAGAAAGCTTTTTCATGGTTTCTCGTGAACGATTTTCTATATTAAGTTTCAACTGAAAATCGGCATTTGAATAGTCGTTTTTTGGTACAGCTGTAATTTTAAAATCTTGAATGTAAGTTTTAGGTCGAACAAACAAATCTACATCCCGAAAAATACCGCTAAGTCGCCACATGTCCTGATCCTCCAAATAACTGCCATCTGACCAACGATATACTTCAACAGCCAGTTTGTTTTCACCGGGTTGAATAAAAGAAGTAATGTCGAATTCGGCGGGGGTCATTGAGCCTTGGCTATACCCCACTTTCTTCCCGTTTACCCACACATACATTGCCGATTTTACACCTGCAAAATTTAAAAACACTAATTTATTATTCCAGTTTTCAGTAACATCAAATGTTGTACAATAACTTCCAACTGGATTCCGGTTTTCAAAAGCAGAAAAATATTTCGGTGGTTCGGAAGTTACGAGTGGAGCATCACGTTTAAAAGGATACGGAATATTAGTATAAATTGGCAAGCCAAAACCTTGCATTTGCCAGTTGCCAGGAACCACAATATTATCCCAGCTAATGGCATCAAAATCAATTTTATAAAAATCGATTGGTCGGGAATCGGGATTCTTTGACCAGTTGAATTTCCATACACCATTTAAGGAAACAACATTGGGATTGTTCCTTTTTTCACTGGTAAGTACAAAAGTAGCATGAGGCTTTTCCTTGTTCTGCCCAATCATTTCGGGGTTTTCCCAATCGTGCTGTTTTACATTATTTTGCGAAAGTGCATTAACAGACATTGACGCAATTAATCCAATACAAAACAATACACTAAAAATTTCACTTTTATTTTGCAGTAATTTCATTTCAAATTAATTTTTCAATGTTTAACAAACTTCCTCACCAAACTTTGACATTCATGTTTCTCTTAAAATTATAAGTATCATAAAATGAACACGTGTGCATTTTTAATTTGTTTTTTAGGAGAAATGATACACTTCTCCTAAAAAACACCTAGTTTTCCGAAACGAGTATCCTCTGTGCTCTGTATCCATAAATGGCAATAACTACAAAACAGAGTAATGGCAAGATGAATGAAAAATTCACTCCCGGAAGTCCGGCTACAGTTTTCACATCGATGATTGCTGCCTGCAAAGGAGGCATTACTGCTCCACCCACAATCGCCAGTATTAAACCGGCTGAAGCCAGCGTAGCATCATCACCCAAACCATTAAGAGCAATACCGTAAATGGTAGGGAACATTAACGACATAAATGCAGAAGTAGCCACCAATAGGTACATTCCAGCCATGCCTTGTATTAAAATCACACCTGTAAGGGTAGCAATTCCGCCAAAAGCAAAAATGGTAAGGAGCTTTCTTGAATTTACATATTTCATTAAGAATGTACTGATAAACCTACTTCCAATGAATATTGCCATTGCAACAATGTTGTAATTCTGCGACTCCGCTTTTGATAATCCTAAATTTTCGCCATAATGAATAATGAAGGTCCAACACATAATTTGAGCACCCACATAAAAAGCCTGAGCCACAACTCCTTCAACATAGCTTTTATTCTTGATTAATCTTAAAAAAGTATCGATAGCCGATGATTCATATTTTTTCTTATTTCCATTAGGGATTTTTACCAAAGCAATGATGACTAACATGGCCAATACCACAAATCCAAGCGTAATGTATGGCATTTTAATAATTCCCAAATCGTGGGTACGATGTACCGCTTTTTGTGCAACATCCAAAGCAGCAAAATTTTCGATTTTATCGATTGCCAGCGATTTTAATATTACCTGAGTAGCTATAAACATTCCTGTAATCGATCCAAGCGGTTTAAATGCCTGTGCTAAATTCAAACGACGGGTAGCTGTTTCAGGATCGCCCATCGATAGGATAAATGGATTGGCAGTTGTTTCGAGAAATGCCAAGCCAAATGTTAAGATATACAGCGATAACAGAAAAAACGTGAATATTTCGAATTGAGCAGCGGGGTAAAACAATAAAGCTCCGACCGCATAAAGCGCCAAACCGAAAAGGATACCTTTTTTGTAACCAAATTTCCTTATAAAAAGTGCTGCAGGAACAGCCATTGTAGCATAACCTCCGTAAAATGCAAATTGTATTAAAGAGGCTCTTTTTGTGGAGATTTCCATCACTGTTTGAAATGCGGCAACCATTGGATTGGTAAGATCGTTGGCAAAACCCCATAAAGCAAACAGGCTTGTTACCAAGATAAATGGCAGCAAATATTTTCTTTCAACTACTAATTTTCTATTGTTCATATTTTGGGTTCGATCAATTGGGAGTTACTCCTTTTTTTAAAATAATATTTCCATATTTAGCTGTTTCACCAGTCATGACTACAGCAAATGCACCACGGGCTTTATCGTAAAAATCAAAACGATCGATACGTTCAATGGGGGCCACATTGGGGTTCGTTTTATGTATGGCCTTTAAATATGCTTCTTCAACTGCCGGATCCAACTGGTCGCCTTTCACTGCAGCCATCATGCTCAGTGGAGCAGGAACATAGGCATCCAATTCGAACAAGGGTAGAATGGCTTCCAAGAGGTCGGCAATGCGCAAACCATCGGCTCGCAATACATGCTGATTAAACGATTCTCCAGGGAAATGTGCATCTGCTAATATAATTTCATCTCCATGCCCCATTCGGGCTAAAACTTCCAGTAATTGCGGACTAATGATTGGTGATATTCCTTTTAACATAGTATTTTATTGTTAGTTTGTTTGTTTGTTTGTTTGTTTGTTCAAAAAGCATATTATTCAATAATCTTTGCTGATACAATAATATCTTTTATCAAAATACGATCGAATCCATTCAGTTGTTTCATCAGCAAATCAAAAGCATTTTGAGCAATTTCAGTATCGGGTTGTACAATTGAAATGACACCAGGGCAAAAGGCTTCTACTAAAGGATCATTACTGAATCCGATTACAGCAATATCCTCTGGTATTTTTAAATGAAATTTTTTTAACTCGAGTAATACACCTAGTAGTAAAATATTTGAATCGACGATTACCCCATCAGGGCGTTTAAATAGATTTATTAGCTTCAACATTGTTAATTTTCCATTCTCAATTGTAAAGTCTTTATCTATAAAAAAAGACTGTTGAAAATTGAGTTCAAAGGAATCTAATGCTTTCATATAACCTGTTTGTCGATCTTTAAAAACATTTACAGATTGAGGACCACCAATATGTGCAATTCTTCGGCAACCTTTATCAAAAAGTTTCTTTACTGCATCGAAAACGATTCCTTCGTTATTTACAATAACTTTTGGCACTTGAATATCATCACAAAAGCGATCGAATAACACAAGGGGAATATTAAATTGATCTAATTTTTTGAAATGATCGGAATTTCCTGTTTCCATTGTAACAGATGCAATTACTCCGGCCACATTATTCTGAATAATAGTATTTATTATATTCTCTTCTTGACTATAACTTTCATTTGATTGAAAAACAGAGACAATAAATCCATTTTGAACAGACAAATTTGTAATGTAGCTAACGATATTAGAAAAGAAGTCATGATTAATATTAGGTACAATAATAGCTATCACATTATTGATACTCCCTCTTAATTGTAAAGCATTCATATTCACCTGGTAGCCTTGCTTATAAGCATATTCTTTTACCTTTTTGCGAGTTTCTTCCTTTACTCTTACATCTCCACGCAAAGCACGTGATACAGTAGAATGATGAATTCCTAATTCTTTAGCAATGTCTTTTATAGTAATTCGTTCTGACATTAGGAGCAATTATTATTGAATAAAACACAAATACACACGTGTGTAAATGTAGCTACAATATTACAATATCCAAAACTTTTAAAATTGATAAGTTTAGGTTTCAGAAAAGTGAGATGTGAAATTCGATTGTATCTTTCATATTAAATTCCTCAGTTCGACATTCAATGTTGTAAATGAACTTAAAAGGAAAAAATATCAAAGAATTGCTTAAAGGCTTTTAATTGTTCGAATCTAAATTTTACTAGATTTAAAAACCTTCTATCAAATTTGAATAAACTAATTGGAGAAATAAGAAGTTTATACCCAAAAAGAAAGGAACAAATTTCTTAGCTACAAGACCCTGTATTTCTTGTGGATTTATGACAAAAGAAAAGGGATCCCAAATTTCTTTACACCCCTTTAACTCGTCGGGGTAGCAGGGATCAGTTCAACTTTCGGGTTGAGAATTGAACTAAATCGCATATGATACAGACCCAAAATTAATTCAACAATATAATTTAGTTTCTAATCTCCTTTCATCATTCGCCTAAAGCCGGCTGGGCTCTTACTTCTTCCTTGATGAAGAAGTAAGCAAGAAATCAAGCAGAATTTAATATCCCCCCGCCCTTGGGATCACTAAGAAAACACACAAAAG
>JAQIBQ010000480.1 GCA_027859005.1 Prolixibacteraceae bacterium
CTTCTGATCGAGTTGAGTATGATTTTAGCAAATCGGACAATATTTTGGTGCCTCGCGACTGGAATTCACAAAAGGAAAAACTTTTTTACTACGAAGGAACCCTTTGGTATTATAAAGAAGTCGACATTGATTATAAAAATAACAAAAGATACTTCGTTCACTTTGGAGCTGCAAACTATGAGTCTCATGTCTATCTAAATGGAAAAAAATTGGGTAAACACATTGGCGGATTTACTCCCTTCAATTTTGAGCTTACAGGAAAATTAAAAAAAGAAGGCAATTTCATAATTGCAATAATGGTTAATTCAAGAGGCTTGGAGAAAGTGCCTACTATTAACACCGATTGGTGGAATTATGGTGGAATAACACGAGATGTTACCATTGTAGAGGTGGCTGAAACTTTTATTCAAGACTATTACATTCAGTTAGAAAAAGGAAACAAAGAAGTAATTGAAGTTGAAGTTGTATTAAATGGAGACAACAAAGCAAATCAAGAGCTTACAGTATCTATTCCAGAGGCGAATATTGAGGAAAAAATTATAACTAATGAGAATGGAATTGCAACAGCCAAAATAAAGGCAAAAAAATTAAAGCTTTGGTCGTCTGAAAATCCTTTTTTATATAAAGTGCAGCTAACAAATAACGGAAATACTATTTCTGAAAAAATTGGTTTCCGAACCATTGAAACCAAAGGTTATGATATTTTGGTAAATGGCAATTCTACTTTCCTACGAGGCATTTGTATTCATGAAGAAAATGGTATCCGAGGTGGTAGAGCCTACTCTCGAGAAGATGCTCAAATGTTATTGGGTTGGGCAAAAGAACTGGGTTGTAATTTTGTACGACTAGCTCACTATCCTCACAACGAAAACATGACCCGTGTTGCCGATGAGCTTGGAATAATGGTTTGGTCAGAGGTTCCAGTCTACTGGACTATTCAGTGGACCAATGAAGCAACTTACAACAATGCCAAAAACCAAGTAACAGAAATGGTAACACGTGATAAAAATCGTGCATCAGTTATTATTTGGTCAATGGCAAACGAAACTCCGGTTTCAGCAGACAGAACCGAATTTCTGAGAAAGCAAATTGAAACAACCCGATCATTGGATAAGGTTCGATTAGTTAGTGCTGCCATGGAAAGGCATACAAGAAAAGGAACGCAATACGTACAGGAAATTAGTGATCCCTTGCAGGAATATGTCGATATTATTTCATTCAATCAATACATTGGCTGGTACGATGGAAAACCTGACAAATGTGAGAAAGTTGAATTCGATATTCAATTGAATAAGCCGGTCCTTATTTCTGAATTTGGTGCAGGTGCATTGCAAGGCTATCATGGAACAAAAGAAGAGATCTGGACCGAAGAATACCAAGAGTATTTGTACGACGAGACCTTAAAAATGCTAGATAAAATCCCACAACTACGTGCAATTACCCCATGGATACTTGCGGATTTTAGATCACCACGTAGGGTTTTGCCCGATATTCAGGATGGATGGAATAGAAAGGGATTGATTTCTGAAACAGGCAACAAGAAAAAAGCCTATTTCGTTTTACAGGATTTCTATTCGAAAAAGGAAAAAGAATATTCAACAAAATAGAAAGCATCTTACAATGAATAAGTTATTAGCAATTACACTGCTTTTTATAGGCATCAATTCAGCTACAGCACAAAAAATAAGCCCTTACCTAATTGGGAACAATGCATGGCAACCCACCTGGCACAATGGCGCAAAACTTGGCGTATTGTGGGATGAATTAAACGATGCCGGTTTTCAATTAATTCGAATTGGAGGAAACGGCGCTCAAAATTCAAGCGATTATACCAATGAAAGAATTGGTGAATTGGTAAAGGATATTCACGCCATTGGTGCAGTGCCTATTGTACAAGTACCTCATACTTTTAATACAAATCAAACAACAACTTTGATAGCTTACCTCAACGACTCCTTGAATTTAAATGTGAAGTTTTGGGGTATAGGAAACGAACCTAATTTAGATAACGATTGGTCTGACCCTATTGCGATTAGTCAGGTAGCTACTTATATCAAAACAATTGCAAGTGCGCTAAAAGCGTATGACCCTACAGTTAAAATACAGGGGCCCGATTGTGCCTGGTTCGATAGCAATTATCACAATCCTCTTTTTGTTAACTCTGGTACAAATAACATAAGTGGCAAAGATGAAAATGGAAATTATTACATCGACTTTTTAGCGTGGCACAAATATGGTTTAACGAAAGCTTCCGATATTGAAGGCAATGTGAACGCTGCACTAAGCATTATTGAAGGAATTAATGCAGATAGGCCTGAAGAGTTTAAAATGACATGGGCTATTGGCGAGATTAACAGTCATTATAATAATGGAATGGTAGGAGAAACTCAGAAAGTATGGAGTTTCGAGTCAGGCCAAATGTTTGCCGAATTGTATGACTTGGGTATGCGAAAAGGTGCTTTTACCATATGTCCATGGAGTATTTTTGAAAGTAATGGAGCCAGAATTGATGGCGACTTAGGATTATTCGATTTGGTAAACGGAGAGTTAAAAGGACGATCAAGTTATTATCATACCTTAATGCTTGGCCAAAACATGAAGACCAACTACCTAAGCAATACCGACAACAAAAGTACTGTGTCAGTTACTGCAATGGGCGACGAAACGGGTACTGCTATAATGATAATGAACCGAAGCTCATCCACTGATTATGAATATGCATTATGCTTAGATTCGACATTGAGCTCAGATAAGGAATTACTTGTTAATGTATATGCTAAAATAGAAAAAACCATTGAAGGTAAAATTCCTGCAAATACCACCATAATGCAAGTTTTTGACACCTTAGGTGTATTGCAAAAACGATTCACTTATAACAAAGAAGATGCGCTAGCCATGTGTGCACCGACCATCGAAACATTTACAGGAAATGCAGGCAACTCAGGTTCAATCAATTTTTCAAGTCCAACAAAGAATCAAAGATTTGAAGAAAAGGAATCTTTTAATGTTGAAGTAATAGTTAGTTCTGAATCTGAAATTGTAGAGGTTGAATTAATAATTAACGATAGTCTAATTGCAATCGATTCAGTTGCACCATACATATGGAAAATGGATTCATCACTTATCCTCCTTCCTTTAGGAAGCTATGAATTGAAGACAATTGCTCGAACGATTAATAACGATGAACTTTCAACAAATTTGAAGTTCACCATACAAGAACCAATAGTTTTGCCAACAGTTGAATTTACATCTCCTCTTGATGGCGATATTTTTGAAGAAGGTATTGATTTACAAGTAACTAATTTGAAAGCAGAACACGAAACAGGCATTGCAAATGTTCAGCTATATTTGAATGACAAACTTGTTCGACAAGAAAATTTACCTAGCTACGATTGGGGACTTTCTGGACAAAACGATGCATTGCTTCAGAATATGAGCCCTGGTATTTATGAATTAAAAGCGATTGCGAAATCAAATAGCGGAATTTCAAACCAAACCGCCATTACCATAAACATTGAAGAGAAAGTAGGGATTACTATTTTTGAACAAAAAAACATACACATTTATCCAAACCCTGCATCAAGAAATATTTCAATTCATGGTGTGCAAAATGGTGTTGCACATTTTTACAACTTAGACGGTAGACTCATAAAATCAATCGATGTAAGTAATACAATAAACATTGAAGATTTGAATAAAGGAATTTACATACTTGAAATTGAAGCAGAAGACAATAATAGTAGATTGAAATTCTATAAATATTAATTGGTTAAAATATAAGATCAAATGGAAGGCTTTCTATATGGCCTTCCCTTTTCTTCTGTTGAAA
>JAQIBQ010000541.1 GCA_027859005.1 Prolixibacteraceae bacterium
GAATTTATTGAATTCAGGAACAATGCAGAACCACCTAACGAAGTTTATTTAAACGAAAATTCATTCATCATTCAGCAAAACGATTCAACCAAATTCAATCAAATAAAAGGAAAAAATATGGTGGGTTTGATCAATGGTCAAATCCTTTATCGGATTAATGTAAATGGTAATGGTCAATCGATTTATTACCCTGCTGACGACAAAGAATACATTGGAATTAATAAAGCAGAAAGCAGCAACATAACCCTATACCTTTCAGATAATCAAATTAATAGAATAACTTTTATTGGTTCTCCTGTTGGCACAATGAAACCACTTATTGAGCAAGTTTCGCCAGAAAGTCACTTAGACGGATTTAATTGGAGAATTAAGGAACGACCTACAAACAGGTACGATATTTTTGGCAATAAAGCTGAAACTGAAGAATATATTGCATTGCCTGAAACTGAAATTGAAAACAAAATTGCTTCGCCTACCGAAGCCAATAAAGAAATTGAAGCCGAAGACCAATAATTAAAACTTTCATACGTACATATAGACAAAAAAAAATCCGCTATGTAGCGGATTTTTTGAGTTATAGATGATGAGTTATTAAACCCCACTATTCATTGAAATAAGAAATTCTTCGTTGGTAGCTGTTCTCATCATACGGTCACGCATAAATTGCATCGCTTCAACTGAATTCATATCAGCCAAATGATTACGTAAAATCCATATCTTATCCAGCATTTGTTTGTGAATTAGTAAATCTTCACGCCTTGTACTCGAAAGTGTAATGTCTACAGCAGGGAAAATACGTTTGTTCGATAATTTTCTATCCAACTGTAATTCCATATTACCAGTACCTTTAAATTCTTCAAAAATAACTTCGTCCATTTTCGAACCAGTTTCAGTAAGGGCAGTTGCTAAAATGGTAAGTGAACCACCATTTTCGATGTTACGAGCTGCTCCAAAGAATCGTTTTGGTTTGTGTAAGGCATTTGCATCAACACCACCCGATAAAACTTTACCAGATGCTGGTTGAACTGTATTATAGGCACGAGCTAAACGTGTAATTGAATCTAATAAAATCACAACATCGTGTCCACATTCAGTCAAACGTTTTGCTTTTTCCAAAACAATATTAGCCACTTTCACATGACGATCAGCTGGTTCATCAAAAGTTGAAGATACCACTTCAGCATTTACGCTTCGTGCCATATCTGTTACTTCTTCAGGACGCTCATCAATCAACAATACAATCATATAAACTTCTGGATGATTGGCAGCAATTGCATTGGCAATATCTTTAAGTAAAACCGTTTTACCTGTTTTAGGTTGTGCTACAATTAAACCACGTTGTCCTTTTCCTATTGGAGCAAAAAGATCAACTATTCGGGCAGATAACGAATCTTTAGTTCCGTTGGTTAATGTGAACTTCTCATCAGGGAATAAAGGCGTTAAGTGATCAAACGGCACTCTGTCGCGCACATACTCTGGCAAACGACCATTTATTTCCGATACTTTAATTAAAGGAAAATACTTTTCGCCTTCTTTGGGTGGTCGAATAGTTCCTTGTACAGTATCTCCAGTTTTTAAACCAAATAGTTTAATTTGTGATTGAGATACATAAATATCATCGGGTGAATTAAAGTAATTGAAATCAGATGAACGTAAAAAACCATATCCATCTTGCATAATTTCAAGAACACCTGAATTGGTAATTAATCCTTCAAAATCAAAAATTGTTTTTTCCTGATGTTGATGATTACCTCCTTGACGAAAATTCTTATTTCGTTGATTATCGTTGGTACGATTATCGCTCTGACGTTCATTCTTGTCAGCAAAAGACTTACGTTCAGAAGATTTTGGCCTATTGTCCCGATTATCTCTGGTATCCTGACGATTTTCCTTTTGAACTTTGTCGTCATTTTGTTTATTAACAGGATTCTTCCGAGGAGCGTGAGGTTTACTCTCTGAACGTTTAAAATCTTTCCGTTCTTGTTGTTTTACTGGCTCTTTTGGCTCTGGATCAGCTTGTATTTCGGATTTAGGTGCTTCAACAATTGGCTTTTCAACTTTTGAAGTATCTTTTCGTCTCAATTCAACCTTCTCTTCACGAACTTTAGAAATTCGTGTTCTTTTGCGCTTAAATGCTAAATCTTCTTCAGCTTTTTGATCAAGAGAATTTTGTGCTTTTGGAGCAGCCTTAGGAGATGGTTTACTAACTGGTTTCTTGTCTTTTAATTTACCTTCGGATGCAAGAATAGCTTGTGTATCAAGAATCTTATAGATTAATTCTTGTTTCTTAATTTTTTCTACACGTTTAATTTGAAGATCTTTAGCTATATCCCGAAGCTCAGAAACTAACTTCTTGTTGAGTTCTAAAATATCGTACATATTGATTAATTTTCAGCCAAAAAGCATTGACTTGTTGACTCTTAAAATGTTTTTTTTGTTTGATTAATTTATAAAAGGAAATGTAGTAGTGTTTGTAAACAAACTTTTGAAAATTCCAATACAATTATACACCAATAAC
>JAQIBQ010000547.1 GCA_027859005.1 Prolixibacteraceae bacterium
TCAAGATTAAATCCCAATGACCCACGTCAAAGTCGTTTATTGGATAAGTTCTATCAAAATTTTGTGAAAATAAATGTGGCCGATAATGGTCGTTTGAATATCCCAAATGCCTTCCTTGAAAAAATGGGAATCACTAAAGATGTTGTTTTCACGGGTCAGGGTGATCGTATTCGACTTTGGGAGGCTGTAGCTTATGATAGGGCAATGATGCCTGATGAAGATTATCCAGGAATGTTTGAAGAGTTTTTGGGTGGTGGATTAAATAATATATAAAGAATGACTGAAGAATATCACATACCTGTTTTGTTAGAGGATTCAGTAGGTGGATTAAATATCGATCCGACTGGGATTTATGTTGATGTAACTTATGGTGGCGGAGGTCATTCGCGTAAGATTATTGACCAATTGACAACTGGAAAGTTGATTGCTTTCGATCAGGATGTTGATGCTCTTGAGAATGTGATTGAAGATGATCGTTTAATTTTTGTTCAGCATAATTTTAAATACTTAAAGAACTTTCTTGAGTATTATGGATTTGAGAAGGTTGACGGGATATTGGCAGACCTTGGCGTTTCGTCGCATGATTTTGATGTAGCAGAGCGTGGTTTCTCGTTTCGATTCGATGGTGATTTGGATATGCGAATGAATCAAACAGGTGCTTTAACTGCTGCTAAAATTGTAAATGAATACAGTGAGGTGGAGTTGGTGAGAATTTTAAAGATGTATGGTGAGTTAAAGAATGCTCGCAAAGTTGCATCTGTAATTCTTGCAGCAAGAGCTGAGGGTGCTATTTCTACAACAAATGCTCTAAGGGATTTGCTTGAGCCAATGGTGCCA
Organism: Prolixibacteraceae bacterium; assembly: GCA_027859005.1. Classification (GTDB taxonomy): domain Bacteria; phylum Bacteroidota; class Bacteroidia; order Bacteroidales; family Prolixibacteraceae; genus Roseimarinus. Next base: position 838 of record JAQIBQ010000547.1, read on the forward strand.
CAAAAAGTGTCGAATAAGTTTTTGGCGCAGGTTTTTCAGGCGCTTAGAATAGAAGTTAATAAAGAATTGGATGTTTTGGTCGATTTTATGAACGATTCCTGTGATGTATTAAGGCCTGGTGGAAGGTTGGTGGTAATAAGCTATCATTCTTTGGAGGATCGGATTGTGAAAAATATGATTCAAAAGGGTAGCGTTAGGGGCGATGTTGAAAAAGACTTTTACGGAAATGTTAGTGTGAAGTTTAAGTCGGTAGGTAAAAAAGTGATTGTACCAACCGACGAAGAAATAAAGCGTAACTCAAGAGCACGAAGTGCAAAACTTAGAATAGCTGAAAAAGTATAATGGCAACTAAAAAATCAAATACAAGAAAAGTTGGAGTTCGACAGGTGTTGCTGGGGAGTGTTCTTCTTAATCGTGAAGTGTTGCGTTGGTTGCCTGTAGTTGGGATGGTTGCTTTTTTGGGTTTGTTGATGATTTCAAATCGTTTTAAAGGCGAAAAAATTATTAGAGCAACTGTTGAGTTTCAAGAAGAGGTGAAAGAGTTGCGTTCAGAGTCGGCTACAATCGAAGCTGAATTAATGAATATGAGTAGGTATTCGCAAGTATTGAAAGTGGTTAATCGTAAGGGGCTGGGCTTGAAGCAGCCTTCAGAGCCACCAGTGAAAATTAAAGTACAAAAATTGTAATGGATTTACGACGTATCATATTGGCTCGTTATGCTGGAGTTTTAGCTCTGGTGCTGATTTTTTCAGTAGCCATTGTTGGTCGTATAGTTTATATACAGTTTTCTGCTTCCGATAAGTGGGATGGGAAACTTCAAACACTTGAAAATCAAACTGAGGAAATTCAAGGTAATAGAGGGAATATATGTAGTACCAATGGCCGAGTTCTAGCATCTTCGGTCCCATTTTATGAGATTCGGTTCGATTTAGCAGCACCAGGTGTGCGCGAAGTATTCAATAAAGAAGTTGATGCTTTGGCTGGTGAGCTAACGAAGGTATTTGCTGATAAAACAAAATGGCAATTTAAAAACGATCTACAGAAGGCCTACCAAAATGGTGCTCGGTATTATTTGGTACATAGGAGGAAAATTAATTATGATGAACTGCAAAGGGTGAAAGCCTTCCCGATTTTTAATAGAGGAAAATACAAAGGAGGGTTTATTGCAGAGCAAGAGTACGTGCGTTTTACGCCACACGGAAAGTTAGCTTTCCGTACTATAGGTTTAATGAATAAAGGGGCTTATGGTGGAGTGCACGGTAGTATTGGTATCTCGGGAATTGAAGAGCAGTACGAGGGGTATTTGCGAGGTGGTGAAGGGTTGATGTTGAGGCAGAATCTTTCTGGTCGTTGGGTAAATATTAGTGCTGTCGAGCCTGAAAATGGTAAGGATGTGATTACTACAATCGATGTTTATTTACAAGATGTTGTCGATAATGCATTGAAAAAACAGTTGTTTAAAAGCAATGCAGAGTACGGTACGGCTATTCTGATGGAGGTTGAAACCGGAAAGGTTCGTGCAATTGCTAACCTTGGACTTCAAGATGGTGAGTACAACGAAATCTACAATTATGCAATTGGTCACGAGGGGTGTACAGAGCCTGGTTCTACATTTAAATTAATGTCGATGATGGTGGCATTGGACGAAGCCAGAATTGATACTTCCGATTTAATAGATGTGGAAGATGGTAAATGGAAAGTTTACGATAGAACCATTTATGATAGTGAATACGGTTATGCTAATTATGGCGGAAAAATGACCGTAAAACAAATTTTTGAGCATTCATCTAATGTAGGTGTTGCTAAAATAATTGAACAGTGTTATGGTGACCGAGAATCGGAATATATAGACCGCTTATATAATGTTGGTTTTAATCGTAAGCTTGGAGTTGGATTGAAAGGTGAAGCAATGCCTTATTTAAAGTATCCAACTGATAAAAATTGGTGGGGAACTTCGTTGGCTTATATCTCTCATGGTTACGAGTTGAAGCTTTCTCCTTTGCATGTGCTTACCTTTTATAATGCGGTTGCTAATGATGGTAAAATGGTTAAGCCAATGTTTGTCGAGGCCATTCAGCAAAATGGCGTACGTGAACAGGAATTTAAAACAGAAGTTATTAAAAAATCAATATGTTCAGATGAGACGGTTGGTAAATTGCAGGCCTTATTAAAGGGTGTTGTTACAAATGGTACTGCTCGTAATCTTCAATCGAAGCAGTATGATTTTGCGGGGAAGACTGGTACAGCAAAAGTTGCCGATAGAGAGAAGGGGTACCTTCATCGTAAATATCGTGCATCTTTCGTAGGTTATTTCCCAGCCGAAAAACCAAAATATTCATGCATAGTTGTAATTGCTGAGCCAAAAGGGGCTTATTACGGAGGTTCAGTGGCAGGTCCTGTTTTCCGTGAAATTGCAGACTGTGTTTATACTACCGACTTGTCGCTTGATATTGCCAAAAAAAATAAAGAAATAAATACTCACAAAGTTCCTCATTTGCTTAATGGTTTAGTGAACGAAACCAAAGTGATATGCGAGGAACTTGAAATCGAAATGAATCAATCAAATAGCGAGGCCGATTGGGTTCGAACTACCGAAAGTGAACGTTCGGTTGAACTCAAACCTCAAATGCTAGTGCAGCAAAAAATGCCAAATGTTGTTGGCATGGGAGCTACCGATGCAATGTATTTGATTGAAAAAGCAGGCATGAGATCCAAATTGAAAGGAGTGGGGAAGGTAAAAAAACAATTTCCCGATCCTGGAGCTTCGTACCGCAAAGGCCAATTGGTCTACCTCGATTTGAGTTGATAATTATTGCAACAAAAAAAGTGAATATGATGTATTTTAACAACCTTATACCAATTGTGGATGCAGTTGAGGTAGTTGGGGATGTAAATGTTAACGTTGAAGGCCTTGCATTCGACTCCAGAAAAGTGGAGAATGGATTTGCTTTCTTTGCACTCAAAGGAGTTCATGTTGATGGTCATCGGTATATTAAAACTGCAATTGAAAAGGGTGCAAGTATTATTATTTGCGAAGAATTACCTTCTGAATTAAACTCATCAATTGTTTTTATAAAAGTTGATAATGCGGCAAAATCCTTAGGAATAATGGCTGCTGCATTTTATGGTAACCCTTCACAAAAACTTAAGTTAATTGGTGTAACTGGCACTAACGGAAAAACTACAATCGCATCTTTATTGCATCAAATGGTAATGAATATGGGATACAGTGCAGGGCTGTTGTCAACCATAAATTATAAAATAAACAACGAAGAATTTTCAGCTTCACATACTACGCCTGACCAATTACAACTTAATAAATTAATGAGTGAAATGGTCGACGCTGGTTGCGACTATTGTTTCATGGAAGTTAGTTCTCATTCTATTGATCAGAACAGAATTGCAGGCCTCGATTTTGATGGTGCTATTTTTACCAATATTACGCACGATCATCTCGATTATCACCATACTTTCGATGCATACATTAAAGCCAAAAAACAATTTTTTGATGAGTTAAAGCCTGGTGCTTTTGCTCTTTCAAATGCTGACGATAAAAATGGCTCCATAATGCTGCAAAATACGAATGCCTCCAAATTGTACTATTCTTTACGCACTTTAGCTGATTTTAAAAATAGAATTCTCGAAGGTCATTTCGATGGAACTTTAATGTGTATTGATGGAAAAGAAGTTTGGACACATTTTGTAGGAAACTTCAATGCTTACAATATATTGGCTGTTTATGGCGCTGCTGTGAGTATGGGGTTTGATGCCGAAGAAGTTCTGGTTGAAATCAGTAAACTGCTTCCTGTTGCCGGTCGTTTTGAAGTTATTCGTTCTGTTGATGGTAAATATGCAATTGTCGATTATGCGCACACGCCCGATGCGCTTAAAAATGTTTTATCAACGATTGATGGAATTAGAAGTAAAAATGAACAACTAATTTGTGTTGTAGGTGCTGGTGGTGATCGCGATAAAACCAAACGGCCCATTATGGCAGCTATTGCATGTGAATTCAGTAATAAAGTAATACTTACTTCTGATAATCCTCGAACCGAAGATCCAGCTTCAATATTGAAAGACATGGAAGCTGGAATTGATGTGTTAAGCAAAAACAAAACCTTAACAATTGCCGATAGAAGAGAGGCTATGAAAACGGCTTCAATGTTAGCAAATACGGGTGATATAATCTTAATCGCAGGAAAAGGACACGAAGATTACCAAGAAGTAAACGGAGTAAAACAGCACTTCGACGATAAGGAAGAAATTAAAAAAGCATTTGGAATTATTTAAAACGAAATATCATGTTGTATCATTTATTTGAATTAATAGAAAGTTGGGATATTCCTGGATTGGGAATAATGCAATACATCTCTTTTAGAGCTGCTGCATCGGTCATACTTTCATTAATTATAACCATGGTTTTCGGTAAAAAAATCATTCGTTTCTTACAGCGCAAGCAAATTGGTGAAGAAGTTCGCGATTTGGGTTTGGAAGGGCAAATGCAGAAAAAAGGCACACCAACAATGGGTGGGCTTATAATTTTAACGTCAATATTAGTTCCTACATTACTATTTGCACGCCTCGATAACATCTACATCTGGTTAATGATTATAACAACTGTTTGGTTGGGTATTATTGGTTTTATCGACGATTATATCAAAGTGTTTTTAAAAGATAAAGAAGGTTTAGCAGGAAGATTTAAGGTATTGGGTCAAGTTTCTCTTGGATTAATTGTAGCGCTAACCCTTTATTTTAGCGACGATGTTGTTGTGCGTGAAAAAGTAAAAGATGCCAATGGTAAAGTTATCACTGAAGTTGTGGTCAATTACGAAACAGGTCAACAAACCATTAAATATAAAACCGAAGATGTGAAATCAACGGTTACAACACTTCCTTTTACCAAAAACCAAAAACTGAATTATAAAACATTAGTTAGTTTTTTACCCGAAACTTGGCAAGATTATGCAAGTTGGGTATTGTATGCTCTAATTATTATTTTCATTATTACAGCGGTTTCAAATGCAACCAACTTAACCGACGGCTTAGATGGCCTAGCCTCGGGAACTACTGCCATTAGTGCCACTACTTTAGGTATTCTTGCTTATGTAAGTGGTCACGTGCTGTTGGCCGATTATTTAAACATCATGTACATCCCAAATATTGGTGAACTATCGGTATTTGTTGCAGCATTTATTGGGGCAACTGTTGGTTTTTTATGGTACAATGCATATCCCGCACAGGTTTTTATGGGCGATACCGGAAGTTTAGCCTTAGGTGGCATTCTGGCTGTTTTTGCAATCATTATTCGTAAAGAAATTATGCTACCAATCTTTTGTGGGATATTCTTACTTGAAACTTTTTCGGTTATTCTGCAAGTAAGTTGGTTCAAGCATACCAAAAGAAAATATGGCGAAGGAAAACGTATTTTCCTGATGTCGCCTATTCATCATCATTTTCAAAAAAAAGGATATCCCGAGCCTAAAATTGTTGCAAGGTTTTGGATTGTGGCATTGCTGTTGGCAGTAATTAGTATTGTAACGCTTAAGGTACGTTAATGAACAAAAGATTAGTCATATTAGGCGCAGGTGAAAGCGGTGTTGGTTCTGCCATTTTAGGCATGAGCAAGGGCTTCGATGTGTTCGTTTCCGATTTCGGTACAATTAAGGAAAATTATAAGCAAGAACTAATTTCAAAGGAAATTGCCTTTGAAGAAGATCAGCATACTGAGTCTTTGATTCTAAATGCCGATATGGTCATGAAAAGTCCAGGTATTCCCGATAATTCACCTATTGTAGTTAAGTTAATTGATAGGCAAATTCCTGTAATATCTGAAATTGAATTTGCAGCAAAATATACTTCTGCAAAAACCATTTGCATTACAGGAAGTAATGGAAAACTACAACTACAACTTTAACTTATGAATTGTTGAAGAAAGCTGGTTTTGATGTGGCTATGGCAGGTAATATTGGTAAAAGTTTTGCCCGAATGGTTGCTGAAGAAGACCACTCTCATTATGTGTTAGAGTTAAGTAGTTTTCAGTTGGATGGAATGATTGATTTTAAAGCCGATGTCGCTGTTTTAATGAATGTCACTCCCGATCATTTAGATCGATACGATTATAACATGCAAAATTATATTAATTCAAAATTCAGAATTGTGCAAAATCAAACAGCCGATGACGTATTTATCTACTTTGCCGACGATGAAATTGTAAAAAAGGAGTTGAAAAATAGAAATATACCGTCGCAATTGTTGCCTTTTTCGCTTGGGAAAGAGATCAATTCAAATGGCGCAAAAGTCAGTAATGATAAGATTAGCATTCAGTTAAACAATAAAAAATTCGAAATGTCAATTTACGATTTAGCCTTACAAGGCAAGCATAATACTTGCAATTCAATGGCCGCAGCAATTGTTGGGAAAGTTTCAGGTATTAGAAATGAGTTTATTCGCGAATGCCTATCCGATTTTAAAGGAGTAGATCACCGCTTAGAAAGTTACTTAACGGTTCATGGAATTGATTTTATTAACGACTCTAAAGCAACGAATATAAATTCAGCTTGGTATGCACTAGAATCAATGACGAAACCTGTTGTTTGGATTGTTGGTGGTGTAGACAAAGGCAACGATTATACCGAATTAATGGAGCTTGTAAAGAGCAAAGTGAAGGCCATTGTTTGTTTGGGAAAAGACAACGCTAAAATTGTAAACGCATTTAAAGGCATTGTTCCCGAAGTTATTGAAACTGAAAGTATGGAACATGCCGTGAAATCATCCTATTTCTTGGCCAAAGAAGGCGATACTGTTTTGCTTTCACCAGCATGTGCCAGTTTCGACCTTTTTAATAATTATGAAGAAAGAGGTCAGTTGTTTAAAGACGCAGTAAGAAATTTATAGAAACGTGAATAAAATTCTTAACATATTAAAAGGCGACCGTGGTATTTGGATTGTATTGATTATACTCTCTTTGTTTTCATTGTTGGTAGTATACAGCTCAACGGGTTCCTTGGCTTACCGTCAAATGGGAGGAAATACATTTTTCTATTTAGTGAAGCAAATTGTTATGATTGGCTTAGGTTTTGGAATCATTGCTTTAGTGGTGAATTTAGTACCTGTGAAGTATTTGTCTATTTTTTCTCCCGTTTTATTGGGCATTTCGTTTCTCTTTATTGTAACTGCTTTAGTTCTTAAAATTGGAACAGGTGGCACAGGGCGCACCTTTAGTCTTGGATTTATTTCATTTCAGCCTGCTGAATTAGCAAAAATTTCTTTGGTACTATTTGTATCGCGTTTATTGGCTAACAACCAAACCGCCGATGAAAAACCATCAAGAAAAACTTTCTTTTGGATTATTGGTATAAGTGGTGTGGTTTGCTTTACAATCTCATTGGCCGATTTCTCTACAGCCGCATTGTTGTTTGCAACTATAATGATTCTAATGTTTGTTGGTCGTGTGCCTTTCAAGTTTTTGGGTGCAACTATTGGTGCCGGAATTTTAGTGCTTGTTGCATTTTATTTTCTATCCGCACATGTAGATTTAGGCCGTTTCAATACCGTTCGTGGTCGTATCGATCGCTTTGTGAGTGGTGACCCAAATTCTGAAATAGGAATGACTCAGGCCGATTTTGCCGAAATGGCCATATATAGTGGAGGTCAAGTTGGACGAGGTCCTGGTGGAAGTGAAGTACGGAACCACATGGCTGCTGCTTACAACGATTTTATTTTTGCAATTTTAGTAGAAGAATATGGCTGGATTAGTTTCTTGGTGGTGCTTGCCTATGTGATTTTTGCTAGTAGAGCTGGTGTAATCATTCGACAAAGTAGAAGAACATTTCCCGCATTTATGGTGGCTGGACTATCGTCGATGTTTATTCTACAAGCCATGATAAATATGGGCGTATCTGTAGGTTTACTGCCTGTTACCGGACAAACTCTTCCGTGGGTAAGTATGGGAGGTACTTCAACTCTTTTTACTGCACTTTCATTAGGCTGTATTTTACGAGTGAGTTACCAGAATAAATTAGAAAAAGAAAACAAAAAACCAATGATAACAACTGATGTAGAAGAAGTACCTGAAGAAGATTCTGCTTTTGCCGAAGTGGGTGCTATAAATTAGTGAATTGAATGAACTGAAAATATTGAAGGATTGAAAATACTGAAGGACGGAAATACTGAGGATCTGAGGAATTGCAATACTGAAAACAAATGACTATTGACCAATGACGAATTATCTTTTGACACATTACGAATGACTAAGAACTTAAAAATAATAATAAGCGGTGGAGGAACAGGCGGACATATTTTTCCGGCTCTTTCAATAGCGAACGAAATTAAAGAAATGCTTCCCGATACAGAGTTTCTTTTTGTTGGAGCCTTGGGGCGTATGGAAATGGAACGAGTTCCTGCTGCTGGATACAATATTGTTGGTTTACCAATTATGGGATTTCCTCGCAAGCCGGGGGTCAAAATGTTAACTTTTTTTATTAATCTGGCTCGAAGTATGCGGAGTGCGCGTCGGGTGGTTAAGCAAATGCAACCCGATGTAGTGGTAGGTGTAGGCGGTTATGCTAGCGGACCTATTTTGAAAGTAGCAGCAAAATTAAAGTTCCCCTCTTTAATTCAGGAACAGAACTCTTATGCCGGATTAACCAATCGGTTACTAGCAAAAAGAGTGGATAAAATTTGCGTAGCATACAACAAAATGGAAAATTATTTTCCTCAAGCAAAAATCGTCTACACTGGAAATCCTGTCAGAAAAAATTTAATTGAAGCAAAGGATAATAGAAATGAAGCAATTGATTTTTTTAAGCTTGACAAACAAAAGAAAGTAATTCTTATTGTTGGTGGTAGCCTTGGTGCACGAACTTTAAATAATAGTTTGTTAGAAAATCTCGATTTGCTTAGAATTTCCAACGTCGAAATAATTTGGCAAACAGGTAAGTACTATTATGAATCTATAATTGAAAAAACCAAAGACTTAGATTTACCAAATGTACACATCCATGAATTCCTTTCGAGAATGGATTTGGCCTATGCTGCTGCTGATTTAGTTATTTCAAGAGCAGGTGCAGGAACAATTTCTGAATTGTGTTTAATGGGTAAAGCAACCATTTTAGTACCATCGCCAAATGTTGCCGAAGATCATCAAACCAAAAATGCAATGGCACTTGTTGAGCAAAAAGCGGCTATAATGATTCCTGATGGTGAGTCAATTGAAAAATTAGTATCAGTAGCCCTAGAGTTGGTTGATGAAGATGATCGTATAGAACATTTGCACAAAAATATACTCAAACTAGCGAAACCAAATGCAGCTAAAGAAATTGCCGAAATGGTAATCGAATTAGCCACTAAAAAATGATAGATTTTAAAAACATATCGAATGTTTATTTCCTTGGAATAGGAGGAATAGGAATGAGTGCTCTTGCTCGTTATGCCAATGCTATTGGTAAAACGGTTGCGGGTTACGATTTAACCGAAACCCCACTTACAAAACTGTTGGTTCTTGAAGGAATTGCTGTACATTATACCGAAGAACTTAAGCAATTTTCAAATCAATATTTGTGTGAGAATACTTTAGTTGTTCGTACACCTGCGGTTCCCGAAACAAACAAGGAATATCAATTTGTAAAGGAAAATGGATATCCTATTGTTAAAAGAAGCGAATTATTAGGCTTTCTTACCAATAATAAAATGTGTATTGCTGTTGCAGGAACACATGGGAAAACATCCGTATCAACAATGATCGCTCATTTGTTACACCAAAGTGGAGCCGATGTAGGTGCATTTTTAGGCGGAATTTCACGTAATTTTAATTCAAACCTTTTACTGCCGAATTCAGAAAAAAGCATGGTAGTTACCGAGGCCGATGAGTACGATCGTTCCTTTTTACAATTGCATCCAACAATAGCCGTTGTTACCTCAGTTGATGCCGACCATCTTGATATTTATGGAACGCACGATAAATTGAAAGAAGCATTTGGACAATTTGTTTGCAATGTTGTTCCCGATGGGAAAGTGTTATTTAAAAAAGGTGTTAATCTTATGCACTTTATGCCCTGCACTGTTAATGCATTTTATTATTCAATAGATCACGAAGCCGATTTTTGTGTTAAAAATTTAGAAATAAAAGATGAAGCTTATCATTTCGATTTCTGTACACCATATATGATCATTCCAGGTGTGAAAATGGATTATCCAGGAAGGATTAATTTGGAAAACATGGTTGCTGCTGCTGCTGCATCAATGCTCGTAGGAGCAGATCCAATGGAAATACGAAATGCAATGACCAATTTCAAGGGAGTTGCTCGACGATTTGATATTCAATTTAAAAGTGACAACTTTATTTATGTCGACGATTATGCACATCATCCACAAGAGTTAGAGGTCACCATTAAATCGGTTAGAGAATTGTATCAATCGAAAAAGATTTTGGGCATATTTCAACCACATCTATTTTCACGTACAAACGATTTTTCTGACGGATTTGCGAAAAGTCTCGATTTACTCGACGAAGCAATTCTGTTAGACATTTATCCTGCACGTGAGTTACCAATGCCAGGTGTTACTTCTGAAATTATTTTCGATAAAATGAAAATAGAGCATAAAACTTTACTTAAAAAAGAAGAAGTAGTTAATGTGCTAAAAAATAAAAAATTCGATGTGTTGCTAACAATGGGAGCAGGTAATATCGATACTCTTGTTGAGCCAATTATTACAATGTTGAACCATAAAACAAAAGAACAATGAACCGCAAAATGCTTTATAAAATAGCAGGTTTGTTTACCATCGTAATTTTTATTGTGGTATCGCTTTCTTTTACAACACTAGAGAGCCGTTCAATTGTTTGCAATAATATCCAACTGTCTTTTGATGAAGAAAATCAGTTTGTAAGTTCCGAAACGATACTAAATCAAATTCAAAAAAGTTTTAAAGGTTTAAATGGGGCAAAGTTAGATACAATTAATACCAATGAAATTGAAAGAGTAGTTGAACAAAATCCTTGGGTTAAAAATGCCGAAGTTTTTAAAGGATATTCAAAACTTGATACCCTTCGTTTAGCAGGTGGTTTAAAAGTTAACATTGAACAAGAAGTGCCTATTATGCGAATTGTACATGGTGCTCAGGGCTTTTATTTAAATGAAGATGGTAAGCATTTACCTTTTTCATCAAGCAATACATTGAATGTAGTTGTAATTACTGGCGAAACTCCCGATGAATACCTAAAGGAAAAGTTACTTCCATTTGTAATGTATATTTCCAACAATGAATTTTGGAATGCACAGGTACAACAAATACATGTTTTAAAAAATCAGGAATTGTTGCTTGTGCCTAGAGCTGGAGATCAACTCATTGAATTTGGAGAAGCCACTGAAATTGAAAAGAAATTCAGGAATCTAAAAGCTGTTTATAAAAATGGTTTTACAAATGGTGACTGGACAAAATATAAGAAAATATCGTTGAAGTTTGACAATCAGGTTATTTGTACCCGCAAATAATTTGAAACACTAAAGATTTACCCTATGAGTGAACGAAACATTGTAGCAGCGTTAGATATTGGGACAAACACAGTTATTTGTCTCGTAGGAAAGGAGTCGAATGATTCCAAGATTCAAATTCTTGGCCATTCTATTGTTACCTCAGCTGGTGTTCGAAGAGGTGTGGTTCTCAATATAGAAGAGACCGTTGAAGCAATTAAAAATGCAATTGAAAAAGCAACATATAACCTCGATGTTAAAATAAAGAAACTGTACGTGAATGTAGCTGGACAACAAATTCGCACCGTAGAGCGCGAGTTGTCTAAAACAATAGCCGAAGGTAAAATTATTTCAAAGCTTGATATAAAAACTCTCTTTGAAGAAGCCCGAGCTATTCATCTCGAAGAGGGCGAAAAAGTATATCACGTAATCAATCAATCGTACATGGTTGATGGCGAAGCAGGAATTCATAACCCTATTGGAATTGCTGGCGAAGAATTAAAGGCTGAATACCGCTTAATAATTGGTCCCGTAAATTACGAAGAAAAACTTTGGGCAAGCCTTAAAAAAGCAGGTTACGAAATGGTGAAGTGTGTTGTGAATTCTGTAGCTGCATCAGAAGCTGTTCTTACCGAAGACGAAAAAGAAGCTGGTGTTGTTGTGGTTGATATGGGAGGAGGCACAACCTCAATTTCTATTTTTCACGACAGTGTAATGCGCCATTTAGGAATGATTCCATTTGGAGGTAATGTTGTAACCAACGATATAAAAGAAGGTTATTCATTATTGCTACGCCAGGCCGAATCATTAAAAGTACAGTATGGACAAGCCATGGGCGAACATGCTCCTGAAAATAAAGTGGTAACCATTCCTGGAATTAATGGATGGGAACCTAAAGAAATATCTTTCAAAAGTTTGGCTTATATAATTCAAGCAAGAATGGAAGAAATTGTAGAGAGTATTTTCTTTCAAATTGAGAAAAGTGGATTTGCAGATAAACTAGGTGCTGGTATTGTAATTACCGGTGGTGGAGCTAAATTAGAAGGCTTACGCCAATTGGTTTTATTTAAAACTGGTTTCGATGTTCGTGTTGGGAAAGCTATAAATGGTATTCCTTCGAAAGAAGAAAAGGCCATTGATAATCCACAGTTTGCTTGTGCATTTGGATTGTTGAAAATGGCATTAAGAAATAGCGATGCCCAAAACGATGAGTCCATTGTTAAGAAGCGCAAAAAGAAAGTACGTTCTGGAAAAAATTATGGCGAAAGCCTAGTTCAAAAATTGACTTTATTTTTTAACGAAGAGCAAGACGCAGAATTTTAAAAACCGACGATTATGTCAGAAGAGTTATTAGATTTCAATTGTGAACCCAATAGTACTGCACTAATTAAAGTGATTGGTGTTGGCGGAGGAGGAAGTAATGCGGTGAACTATATGTTCAGGAAAGGCATTACTGATGTGGGTTTTGTGGTATGCAATACCGATGCTCAGGCACTTGAAAATAGTCCTGTTCCCATAACTGTTCAGTTGGGCGAATCTATTACCGCTGGACGTGGTGCAGGAAATATGCCCGAATTGGGTGAGCAAGCTGCTGAAGAAAATATCGATACTGTAAAAGGCATTCTTTCAAACAGTACACAAATGGTTTTTATAACTGCCGGAATGGGCGGTGGTACAGGAACCGGAGCTGCACCTGTAATTGCTAGAATGTGTCGCGAAATGGATATTTTAACCATCGCTGTAGTTACTGTACCGGCAAAAGCGGAAGGAAAGAAAAGATACGAGCAGGCCTTAGCTGGGGTTGAGCGAATTCGTGAACATGTTGATAGCTTATTGGTAATAAACAACGAAAAAATTCGCGATATATACGGAAACTTACCAGCTTCTCAAGCATTTGCTAAAGCCGATGAAATTTTATCAACAGCTGTAAAAGGCATTGCCGAAATTATTACCCTACACGGTAACATTAACATCGACTTTGCTGATGTAAGTACCGTAATGAGCGGAAGTAAGGTGTTCATTATGGGTACAGGCGAAGCCGAGGGTGAAAACCGTGCGATACATGCTGTTGAAGCAGCATTGGAATCGCCATTGCTCGACAGTAATGACATAAGCGGAACAAACGAAATTCTCTTAAATATTACTTCTGGCCAAGAAGAAATTACCATTGGTGAAATTGGAGAGATTATAGAATATTTACAAGAGAAAGCAGGATCAAACGCCAATATTATATGGGGTAATGGATACGATACAGACTTAGGTAATGAAGTTTGTGTAACGCTTATTGCTACTGGCTTTAAAACGAATCCATCGGCTATTTTACAAGCCATTGATAAAGAACCTAAAGAATTCATTCAATTTGATGTTAAGGAAGAAGGGGTATTTATCAACGATGAACTCGAAAAGGAAGAAGAAGAACTAAAATCTGAGCCTGTACGCAAAGACACGATTAGTAAACCTATGCGTAAGAAGAAAACTAAAAAAGCCAATAGTGAACCTTGGCTTAAACGTCAATTTGATCTCTTTTTTGAAGAGAAAAGTGCTGACTTAGATTAACCCAAAAATGAAATCAACATGGAGAACGATATTTTAACAAGTTTCGATATGCCCTTAAACGATGGGGCTATTATTAAAGTAATTGGAGTTGGTGGTGGTGGCAGTAATGCAGTAAATCACATGAGTCGTAAAGGCATAAAGGATGTTGATTTTGTAGTATGCAATACCGATTCACAGGCCTTAGCCAATAGTCCAGTGCATAATAAAGTACAATTGGGCTCTTCCTTAACCGAAGGACGTGGTGCCGGGAATAAACCAGAAGTAGGAAAACGTGCTGCTCAGGAAAACATTGAAGACGTTAAGAAAGCCATTGGCGTCGATACAAAAATGGTTTTCATCACTGCAGGAATGGGCGGTGGAACAGGAACCGGTGCAGGACCAATTATAGCCGAAGCTTGTCGTGAGTTAAACCTGCTTACGGTTGGAATAGTTACCATTCCTTTCCGTAACGAAGGTCGGCGCAGAATTCAGCAAGCCATTGAGGGAATTCAAGAACTAGAAGGACATGTGGATTCATTATTGGTGATCAACAATGAAAAGATTCGTGAAATGTATGGCGATTTCAAAATTTCAGAAGCCTTCTCGAAAGCCGATGATGTTTTGGCTACTGCAGCAAAAGGGATAGCCGAAATTATTACCGTACATGGATATATAAATGTTGATTTTGCCGACGTCGAAACGGTAATGCGTCAGAGTGGTGTTGCCATTATGGGATCTGCTACTGCTAATGGCGAAAACCGTGCAATAACTGCAATTGAAGAAGCTTTAAATTCGCCATTGCTTAACAACAATAGCATCAAAGGAGCACGAAATATTCTTTTAAATATTACATCGGGGAAAGAAGAAATTACCATGGACGAAATTGGTGAAGTAACCGATTATGTTCAAAGTAGAGCAGGCTACGATGCCGATTTAATATGGGGAAATGGTGTTGATGAATCTTTAGGCGATAACATTTGTGTAACCATTATTGCTACTGGCTTTAGTACTAGTTCAATTCCTGAAGTTTTGGCCAATAAAAAGGTGGAGAAAACCTATCATACTTTAGAAGATAAGAAGCAAGGTACAATCCATCAGCCTAAAAAAAGAAATTTAAGTCAAAGTGAACCAGCTGCTCAACAAGAATCAATTCATTTTGAAAGTACTCGACCCAAAGACGATTTTGATTCGCTTTATAAAACAGTGAATACACCCGCAACTGCTTCATTGGATGAAGATGCTTCTCGAGAAGTAGAGTTTAATGTAGATTTTGCTGCAACCAAAGAGGAAGAAATCGAG
>JAQIBQ010000525.1 GCA_027859005.1 Prolixibacteraceae bacterium
TTTACGACAAAATTAAAAGAGAGTTTTTAAAACCCGCTACGAATGTTCTTTTTTGTACAAAATTTTGAAAAAATGGGAATTATTATAAAAACACCTGAACAGATCGAGGGAATTAGAAAAAGCAGTCAATTGGCCGGTAATACGCTGCAAATGATTAACGGTTTTATAAAAGAAGGTGTTTCAACTGAATACTTAGACAATATTATTGAAGAGTACATGCGCGACAATGGAGCCATTCCTGCCACTTTGGGTTATCACGGTTATCCTAAATCATCATGTATTTCACTAAATGAAGTAGTTTGCCATGGTATTCCATCTCCCAAAACAATTCTAAAAGAAGGTGATATTTTCAACATCGATGTTACTACAATTCTTGATAGTTATTACGGCGATACCAGCAAAATGTATTGGATTGGTGATATTCCACAAAAAACAAAACAATTAATAGACGACACTTACCATAGCTTAAACTTAGGCATACAACAGATAAAACCAGGAAATAGGTTTGGAAACATTGGTTTTGCCATTTCTCGTTTTGCAAAAGCCAAAGGCTATTCTGTGGTTTACGAATTTTGTGGACATGGTTGTGGCGTAGATTTCCATGAAGAACCTCAAGTAGAACATATTGGTCGAAAGAATACAGGACCTGTTATGCAAGCTGGAATGACCTTCACCATTGAGCCCATGATCAACGAAGGCAAATCGCGCACAAGAGTTGACAAACACGACGGCTGGACAGCACGGACGATTGACGGAAAACTTTCTGCCCAATTTGAACACACCCTACTTGTTACCGAAACCGGATTTGAAGCTCTGACTGATGTAACAGGAGAGTACTAGTAAGCTTCAACTGGTCTTTGAGGGCTTTCCTTCAAACAGCTTTTTCCTATAAATAAACCTCCAACAAGCTATTCGTTAATTGCGAATGGCCTATTACTGATATTATGGCCTTGAAAATCACACATAAATACTTTACAGTAATATTAAGCTTATCGCTCGCCTTGTTAACAGCCCTATCACCCTTTGCTATTGACACCTATTTATCAGCCATGCCCGATATGGCATCATTCTTTGGTGTTGGTATAAACATGATTGAAATCACCCTAACAATTTACTTCCTTGGTTTTGCTTTAGGAAACTTCATTGGAGGCCCGTTATCAGACTCTTTTGGTCGAAAAAAAATAGCTTTAACTGGGATTGTATTATATTGTTTAGCAGCCTTCGCTATTCCATTTAGCCATGAGATCTACATGGTTTGGCTGTTAAGATTATTGCAAGCATTTGGAGGAGGTTTTGCATCGGTTACGGCCATGGTTTTTGTAAAAGATCTGTTTAAAGGAAAACAAGTGGCTAAGCTGGCTACACTTATTGGAATGATAATGATGCTTGCCCCTTTGTTTGCACCTGTAATTGGTGGCACATTACTCCTTTTAGGTTCATGGAAATTAATCTTTTTCTTTTTAGCTGCTTTCGCTATTTTGATACTTCTTATTTTTACATTTTTCATTCCTGAATCTCGCCCAACCGCACTAATAACCAAACAGCTAACAAGAAAACAATTCATTGGCAATTACCAGTTATTCTTTAAAAACCAATTAGCAGTATTGCTACTGTTTAGTGTTGGCTTCTCCATGTCGGGGATGTTCACCTTTATAACCAGTGCATCTTTTATGTATTTGGAATTTTTTCAGAACAGCGTAGATATTTTCCCAATTTTATTTGGATCGAATGTATTACTCAACATTATTCTTTCCATAATGAACACCTATTTCCTTAAAAAATTCGAGCCAGACCAAATGATGTTCATTGGTCTAATTCTACAATTATTTGCTGGAGTTATTTTAATGGTGGCAGTACTTTTTCCAGCGCCATCGTTTGTTGCTGTTTTTATGTCTATTGTATTGTATGTAGGAAGCTTAGGAATGATAATGGGAAACGGAACAGCTACGATACTTAACCTCACACCTGAAATAAGCGGATCAGCCAATGCAACCATTGGTGTAACTCGTTTTATTATTAGTTTCATTGCAGGTACAATTCCTGCACTTTTTCACACAGGAAACCTCATTCCCATTGGCATAGTAATGTTTATTTGTACCTTATTAGGAAATATATTCTTTATGATGTATAAAAAGAAACAAGTGCTTCTTTAAAAAAATGTGAAAAATTATTGTAATTTTTATTCAATACTTCTCCCAAACGCCAGTAAATGCTGGAGCTCTTGGCTCGCAGTCGTCTTCGAGCATCGTAATCGGGATAGGATAGCAGATTACTCCGCCTACCCCCCCGCAGATCCGGTCTTACGGAACTCCCGTTTCCGGCTCCTCAGTTACTATGTTATATATCTGTCGCATAAGTTAAACATTATAGTGTACTATTTTGGGTATCGGAAGTGCAAAATGTTTTAGCAATTCATAAAACCCCGGCCATGTGTAGCTCTTGCGCTGACTCC
>JAQIBQ010000584.1 GCA_027859005.1 Prolixibacteraceae bacterium
AGTTTTGAAACTTACCAAATTTATTTTGTAATTTTTGTCATTTATCAACTGGTTTGAATTCAGTGTCTTTATCTACTTATTCGTAATCAGGCACTTATGCTGTAAATTTTTTTTGTAAAAGTATTGACTTTTTTTTTAAAAAATAATTACGTGTAAATAATACGCAATTATAAAATTGTATTAATATCTATATAGTTGTATTCTTTTACTTCAGTTATACCTTCATAAACTATATTTCCTTGAACTATATTTAATCCTTTTTTGAGAGATTCATTTTTCAAACATGCATTTTTCCATCCCAAATTAGCAATTTTAATAGCATAAGGGAGAGTTGCATTGGTTAGCGCAATTGTAGAGGTCCGAGGAACTGCTCCTGGCATATTTGCAACAGAATAATGAATAATATCATCGATAACAAAAGTAGGATCATCGTGTGTCGTTGGAATTGTTGTTTCAATACATCCTCCTTGATCAATTGCAACGTCTACTAATACCGTTCCTGGTTTCATGGTTTTTAACATATCACGAGTAACGAGGTTTGGAGCTTTTGCTCCCGGAATTAATACCGCACCAATAATTAAGTCATGCGACTGAACCAATTCACGAATGTTATATTCATTGCTCATCATTGTTTTTACATTGGCAGGCATTATGTCGTCGAGATAACGAAGTCGTTTAAGGCTAACATCCATAATGGTTACATCAGCCCCGAGGCCTGCAGCCATTTTAGCAGCTTCGGTACCTACAATACCTCCTCCAATAATCATTACTTTCGCTGGATGAACTCCAGGAACACCACCTAAAAGTACACCTCTTCCTCCGTATGTTTTTTCTAGATATTTGGCACCTTCCTGAACCGACATTCTTCCTGCTACTTCAGACATAGGAACTAAAAGAGGTAGTGAGTGATCATCTAATTCTACCGTTTCATAAGCAAGGCAAATCGATTTTGATGCAACCATTGCTTTTGTTAATTCCTCACTTGAGGCAAAATGGAAGTAGGTATATAGAATTTGATTTTCTTTAATTAATTTATATTCAGAAGCTATTGGTTCTTTAACTTTGATAATCATTTCGGCGAAATCATATACTTCGTTAATTGTTGTGAGGATGGATGCCCCAACACCAGTATAGTCTTCATCGGAGAATCCACTTCCAGAACCTGCTGTGCTTTGAACGTATACAGTATGATTGTTTTTAACCAATTCGGCTGCTCCTGCAGGAGTTAATGCAACCCTGTTTTCGTTATTCTTAATTTCTTTAGGTACACCAATAATCATAGCTTTTTTTTTAATTGTTTTTATCAAAAGTAGGATTGCATTCATTTTGAAAACATGATAAATTCCATAGAATCAGCGTTGAGTAAATAAAAATGCGAATAAAATTTATGGATATATTAAATACTTATAATCTATAAGTAATAGCCCAGTTAAACATTAATAATTTATAAGTAGAATCCGTTTTATTTTTCAGTTTGATAGTTCTATCTTTACGCGGTTTGTTAAAAAACAACTTTTTATGCCAGATGTTTCAAAACGTGGAGTAAGGATGCCTGAATCACCAATCAGGAAATTAGTGCCATTTGCTGATCAAGCAAAAGCTAAAGGCATTAAAGTATATCACTTAAATATTGGTCAGCCTGATTTGCCTACACCAAGAGTTGCTATTGAGGCAATTCAAAAAATCGATCGACATACGTTGGAGTATAGTCCGAGCGAAGGGATAATGTCCTATCGCGAAAAGTTGGTACAGTATTACCATCGATTTGAAATTGATGTGAGTGCAAAAGATATAATTATTACTACAGGTGGATCAGAGGCAATCACTTATGCTTTTCTTGCATGTCTCGATCCTGGTGATGAGATAATAGTTCCCGAGCCTTCTTATGCAAATTATACTGCTTTTGCTATTGTTGCAGGAGCTGTTGTTAAAACGGTTCCTTCTAAAATTGAGGAAGGATTTGCACTTCCTCCTATTGAACAGTTTGAGGCTTTAATAACTCCTCGCACAAAGGGTATTATGATTTGTAATCCGAATAACCCAACTGGATACTTGTATACCCAAAGTGAAATGAATGCAATTCGAGATTTAGTGAAGAAATACGATTTGTATTTATTCTCCGATGAAGTTTATCGTGAATTCTGTTATACGGGTGCGCCATATATTTCGGCATTTCATTTAGAAGGAATTGAAGAAAATATAATTTTAGTTGATTCTGTCTCGAAACGATATAGCGAGTGTGGTTTGCGTGTTGGAGCCTTAATAACTAAGAATAAAGAAGTTTTTAATAATGTATTAAAGTTTTGCCAAGCGAGATTAAGTCCACCTCTTATTGGTCAAATAGCTGCAGAAGCTTCACTCGATACACCTGCTGAGTATATGCTGGAAGTATATAACGAATATCTTGAACGAAGAAATTTCATTGTTGATGGATTGAATCGAATTGATGGTGTATATTCTCCAATTCCAATGGGTGCATTTTATACGGTTGCAAAACTTCCAATTGACGATTCTGATAAATTTTGTGAGTGGCTGTTGTCTAACTTTCAATATGAGAATCAAACAATTTTCATGTCACCTGCAGCTGGGTTTTATACTACTCCTGGTTTGGGAAAGAATGAAGTCCGAATTGCTTATGTTTTGAAGAAAAAAGATTTAGCTGTTTCACTTAAGATTCTAGAAGAAGCTTTAAAAGTTTATCCTGGTAGAGTTTAAAAAAGAAGCTCCGCAATTACGGAGCTTCTTAAGTGAGATAAATTGCGAATATCTACTTTTATTAATCTATTTCAATAAATGCTTGTAATTTTCGTTCAATAAATGTGGTACGAAACCAGCGATATAGCTTAGTGCTTTTTCTTCACTTAATTTTTTTGGAGACATTTGTGCTTGTTTGAGCATTTCGTTGTTGTTTATTACATATCCAGTTAAAATTGGATCAACTTCACATTGTCTATTTCTAATTTGTTTAACACCAAATCCTTTTTTTGTATTGCAGTAAAGTACTTCAAAGAAATTATTTCTTACAATGTACTCTTCACCTTTTTTGGTATTAATCTTGTATACTACAATGTTTTTGTTTGCTTCACCATAAGTTATTGTCCAGCTTTTGTTCATGTCGAGGTTTAATTCAGCTATTTCATTGGTGTGAATAGTAAATGTTTCTGATTCTTTTACTATGCTTCTTGCATTTGAAGAAATTGAACATGCAATTAAAATGACGATTGTTAAGATTACTTGTTTCATAGCAATTTTTTTAAATTATTTTGTTTTTATCCTTTTAGATGCTGCAAATTAAGTTGTCTTTATTTCGTAAAAAGGTGATGAAAGTTGTTCGCAGACGAGTACTTGGATTAACATATTTTAACACTTTATTGAATTGATATGAAATTGTGGTCGTTTGTTGGATTAATAACGATAATAGTGCTTTTTAGCTTGTGAAATGAAAGGAGAATTGGGTTTTATATTTAAGTATATTTCTTTTAAAAATAGAATGTAGAAATATTGATATGTTAAGAGAATGTAAAGCACAAAAAAAGGATAGCTGTTGCTACCCTTATCTATCCTGATTTTTAAATCGTTTGTTATTGTCTTGCGATCTCTCCATGATACGATAGGTCTAATCCTTTTTGTTTATGTATTCTTTTTACTTTAACAGGAACAACTAAATCTATATGTCTTAAAACCATTATTTTAAATAAATAACCCCATGCAGAAGCAAGAGCTATCGCAACTAATTGTTTAAAGAAAAAACCAACTCCGCCGTGTATTAAGCCATTTGCTCGATTTGCATTAATCGATTTTGATGCAAGAACTCTAAGCATTATTGTACCCAAAACGCCTCCTATACCATGAACGGCCCATACATCGAGGGCATCGTCCCACTCTTTGTGTTTAACAAATTTTACAGCTAAGAAACAAACTGTACCTGCGAGTAGGCCAATAAGGAATGCTGAACCAAGACTGACAAAACCTGCCGCAGGTGTTATGGTTGCTAAGCCTGCAACAGCACCTGTCATGAATCCGATAAATGTTGGACGTTTTCGTCCAGTTGTCCATTCAATAATCAACCATGTAACACCAGCTACTGACGCTGAAATGTCTGTATTTAAGAAGGCCTGTGCAGTTATTGCATTGACATCTAGTTCGCTCCCAACATTAAATCCATAACAACCAAACCAAAGAAGTACAGTAGCAATTGCGACTAATGGAATGTTATTAGGACCTGTTCCGTTTTCAACTCGCTTGCCTACATTAAATATAGATGCTAATGCTGCAAATCCTGCTGTTGCATGAACGGTAATACCTCCAGCAAAATCGAGAACTCCCCATTCAGCTAAAATTCCGCCACCCCAAACCATGTGAACAAATGGATAGTATACAAAATTTTGCCAAAGTATTAAGAAAATGATATACGCTTTGAAAGTTACCCTGTTGATGAAGGCTACAGTAATTAGAGCGGGAGTAATAATGGCAAACATCATTTGGTAAGCAATGAAGATATACTCAGGGAAGTTTCTTTCGGCTGATAATGAAGTGCTAGCCGTTATTCCATTAAAAAATGCTTTGTCGAAATTTCCTATGATACCAAAGAAATCTGTTCCGTCGCAGAGTATTGCACTAAAGCTCATGGAATAACCGAATGCGATCCATTAAATTGTTTAGACGCCTAATGAAACAAAGCTTTGCATCATTAAGCTTAAAATGTTTTTTTGTACCCTAAACCGCCTTAGAAGAAAGCGAGTCCGGGAGTCATGAGCATTACCAAGCTTGTGGTAAGAATCATGATTGTAGTTAAACCTTTGTCGAACATAAATACCTAAATTTTCAAATTATTAATAACCTTTGTGAACTTTGCTTTGTGGGGTGAAGTCGTGCAAAAATAGAAATATATGGATGCGAGGAGTGTTGTGCGAGGGGTGTTATTGAAGAGAAAAGGGGTGTGGTTAGTATTCGTGCGTAAGAAAATTGGGGTGTGTTGAAATAATAAGCAATTATTCTGTTTTGAAAATTGCTTTTGTCTGGCAAAAAAAGATATTCATTTGCGTTTTGAGAGTGGGCTTAAATGAATAAAAGATAAAAACATCTTGCTATTCCAATTTGAATTGGGGGTGTTGGTGGAATCTGTCGGATATTAAAATTGAATTCATTTTTTTGTTTTTTCCATTTACTGTAAGTTATTTGTAATTATTCTAATTTGGGGGGATTTAATGTTTAAGAAACAAAGAAGGAATATTATACATATGTTTAATGCAACCATTTTAATTTTTTGCATCTAGTAATAAACTCTACATTAAAATTAATTACAATAATTACTTTGAAAACAATCGACTGGTCAGTTCTATATTATCAAAAAGCTCCCATGCTTAAGGGGATGTGTAGAAGGTATGTGATCGATGTTCAGCTTGCTGAAGATATGGTACACAATGCATTCGAGTTAGCTATTGCTAATATTGAAACGTTTAAGGGGAAAGGCTCTTTTGAGGGGTGGTTAAAGAGAATAGCTATTAATCAATGCTTACAATATTTGCGTGAGAAGCAAAAGTCAAAATCGAAGCTTGTTGAGTATCAGAACCAAAAAGTAAACGAAATGAAAACGGAGAAGAACATAGAAAATAGAATTCCTTTTTCCGAAGATGAATTACTCGAAGTTATAGACGAATTACCCTATCAACAAAAGTTAGTTTTCAATTTGTATGTTTTAGATGGATATAAGCATCACGAAATTGCCGATTTATTGAGTATAAGTGAAGGTACTTCAAAATCAAATTTATCGAGAGCACGCAGAAAAGCCAAGCAGGTACTATTAAATAGAACGAAAGATAAATTAGTTGCTAGAAATAACAGTTGGTTCTTGTTACTCTTTTTACGATTCAAAGGTATCGATTCAATATTTTCGAATGGACTTAAAACATATACACTATCTTCTACTTCGACTCCAATTTTAGTTGCCATTTCAGCTAAGGCAACTATTCCAATATTTACAGCTATTTCATATAAGGTGGCAATAATAAGTATTGTTTTTCTTTCTAGTATTGTTGGAGTTGTTTCTTTGAAAAAAAGTAAAGTATCGAAACCGATCCAAATCGAAGCTGAGCTTTTAGATTCGATTGTTGATTTATCAATTGAAACAACAATTGCTTTAGAAAAGATGGATTCATTAGTACGCGATACAACCCGTAAACCAGCTCCAATAGTTGTAGTTAGAAAACAGAAAATAATTCGTGATACAGTATATGTTCCAAAAACGATTAATTAATATTTTTCTTCTTTTATTGTTTTTTATTCTTGTTCGAGTTGCAGGTTATACTCAACCTACTGATACCTTATTTGTATATGAAACAGTTTATATTACCGATACCGTTTGGATAGAGCCAGCTCAAAAAAGAGATACGACACACATTTGTCTCTTAAATTCAATAAAAGAGACTACCCTTTTAATCGATACATTTTCAAACAATGCAACCTTAGTTTGTTTTTCAAACGAAAAAAATGCAACCATTCCCATAAATCGTATCTATATAAATAGAAACCAATTAAATCAAACTAAAATGAAAAAAGCTAGTTGTTTCACTTTGTTATTTCTTGCGATTCAAAGTATAACATTTTCTCAGTCATTCATGGATAAGAATGTTTATAATATAGGAATAGGAATAGGAAATGAGAATAACGTAAGTAATTATGGGATATTATTTACAAACGATTATAGAATTTACATGTCCAAAAGAATTGCTTTGAATCCAAGAATTGGATTTTTTCAATCGATAGGGTCATTAGAGCCTGCTGATCAATTCGGATATAGAAGTCATTCTGGAATTATGTTTGATTTCGGATTGAGTTATTCCTTTTTTATGCAAATTCATACAAATTTATCAATTAATTTTGGTCCTTCTTGGGAGCTTGGAAGTGAAACTTATTTGGCTTCAGCAGAAATATTAGATGATGTGTTTGTTAATCAGAAATTTGAGAATAATACTTTGAGTAGGATAGGTTTTTATTTTGATATCGATTTCACTTTTTGGCAAAATCAAAATATTTCACACACTTTAGGCCTAAAAACAAATTATTTTTCATTTTATCCTGAAGTTGTTGGGATCGTTTATAAAATAGGTTTTAATCAAAAGAAAAACTAGCACATAGCACTAGGGACTTCTAGTTATTAATTAAAATTAGAAAGCTTTTATTTCTTCCTTGTAGAAAATGAATCCAAAAATTTATTTTGATTTTATTTATGTGAGTTAAATCAATCCATTTCATTTTTGAAATGTTAATAAATGTTAATCTGCACATTTGCTGCTATTTACAAGTTGCTGTTATCTAAGTGCATTAATCGATGAGAATCATTTTTCTTTTACCTTTGGTTTGAAGTCAACATTATTTTATCATCAATCTACACATATGAAAACAGCTATAAATGAATTTATGAATAAAGTGATTGCATCTAATCCCGGTGAAAAAGAATTTCATCAGGCTGTTGAAGAAGTAATCGAATCGGTTTGGGAGGTGTATGAAAGTAACCCACGTTATAAGAATGCCAAAATTCTAGATCGAATGGTTGAACCTGAAAGAGTGATCATGTTTCGTGTTCCATGGATTGATGACAGGGGAGGTGTTCAAATAAACAAAGGCTATAGAGTGGAGTTCAATAGTGCAATTGGCCCGTATAAGGGTGGATTACGATTTCACCCAAGTGTTACTTTAAGTATTCTTAAATTTTTAGGTTTTGAACAAACCTTCAAAAATAGTTTAACAACACTACCAATGGGGGGTGGAAAAGGTGGTTCTGATTTTAGTCCAAAAGGAAAAACAGATAACGAAATAATGCGTTTCTGTCAAAGTTTTATGACAGAACTTTATCGGCATATAGGTCCAAATACTGATGTGCCTGCAGGTGATATCGGAGTTGGAGGACGTGAAATAGGATATTTGTTTGGACAATACAAACGTATTAAAAATGAATTTTCGGGTGTTTTAACTGGTAAAGGTGTGAATTGGGGCGGAAGTTTAATTCGTCCAGAAGCTACAGGTTTTGGGGCAGTTTACTTTGTGAAACATATGCTTGATGAGATTAAG
>JAQIBQ010000588.1 GCA_027859005.1 Prolixibacteraceae bacterium
CTCTTAAAGCTTTTAGTTTAGCATTAAAAGATTCCGCAGAAGCATTTGTACTGCGATTGTCAAAAAAGTTTAATATCTCAGGATAATGCGAATAAAATGTAGCAGATATTGTATTGAATGATTTGAATCCGGATTGGGTTACATCATTGAACCACCGTGCCATTTTTGTATAAGCCACGCCCTTATCTGTATTTTTGGAAAATATCATTCTCAATGAATGTGTAAGAGAATAAGCTTGTTTTATATCAGGATAAAGTTCAAATAATATTGCAGCTCTTTTCTTTTGTTTATCAGTCCATTTATCACCGGATTTGAACAATAAATAGCGACTACGGACAAGTAGTTGTTTTTTTGTATCTCCATTGCTTAAAATCTCAGGGGTATATTTTGTTCCATCTGCTTTTGCATTTTCGATAGCGTTGGTTTCTTCATTTATAGCATCCCATCGATGTGCAATGCGCATCTCCTGTAATGCGTCATAAGCTAGTTTTTGTACGTGAAACCGATCAATAACACGGTTGGCTTTTGGGAAACAACAAATAACTATTTTACGCATAGAACTAGCCATATCAAGGGTTACCTCTTCGACTACATTTCTTTTATTTTCAGATATTTTCTCTAAAACTTTAATGACCGTTTCTGAGTTTGTGCCTTCAATCATTGCAATCAATGCTCCTTTTTTGCCTTTAGCAGCTTTATTGGTAACGATTGTATAGAGTTCTCCATTGGTGAGAGCTGTTTCATCTATACTCAAACGTTTCCCAATATTTTCGGGGAAAAGTATCCATTGCTTCGAATGGGGCTTTTGTTCCCAAATATGGAAATCGCTCAAATGCTCTTTGTATTGTTGTCCAAAATAATCCCCATTGATGTGATAATGTTTCTCTAGACTATTGCTACTGATGGGGTAATTATCCAAATAACTCTTTTAAAAAATCAGCAAACTCTTTAGTATAACTGGTTCCGCCTGCGGTTAAATTCCATTGAGTGCTGTAAATCTTTCCTGTATTCTTACCTCGCCATTTCCTTCGCCTGACAATGAAATATACGCTTCTTTCTCTTATGGGAAAATCCTGTATACGTACCGCTTCATCAAATCCATATAAAGCCAAGTCCTTATCCGAATGAGCAAGGGGTTTGATTGGTTTCTCATCCAAACTTAATTCCAACTGATTTCCTCTTTCTTGGATAGCTACTAAATCGAAATATTCAAATATCTCTTGTGGTAGCAAATAACGTAGTAGTTGTTCTATTTCCATAAAACAAAAATAAGAAATTGATAATTTACAACCCGAATGTTAATGTGATCCAATTGAAATCAATTGTGTTTGGTTCCCATGTTTCAGAATTGCCAATAATTCCCCTCGATTCGCTTACAATTTCAAGGCTTTTGGGTACCACTTTTAGCAATAAATAACCGCTAGGATAATTGGGATAAAAATTTTCCCATTCCTTTTTCCAATACCTTAATTTCATTTTTGAATCATCAATTAATTCAGCTTCTCCTAAAATCATAACATAACCCGAAGCGTCTTTGTCTAAATAGTAAAGCGTAACTCTTGGGTCGTTTTTAATTTGATCTACTTTACGGCTTTTGGGGTTTGTTCCAAACCATACCGTTAGATCATTTTCAGGTGAAAATGCAGACATTGCACGAACTCTTGAGTTTCCTTCATTATCGAGTGTTATTAAAGCACAGGTGCCAGCATCAACCATTATTTCTTTGGCTACTATTAGTAGTTCCTCATTGTTATATTCCTTATTTTGACTGTATACGGCCAGTTGTAATACTACTAGAATTAGTAGGAGGTTTAGCGATGTTTTCATTTTATTGGTTTTTGAACCAACAAATTACATATTTATTTTCAAAATGATAGTGTTTTGATTTTGTGCTGATTAAAAAAGGAAACGTGATCCAATGTAAAGACCTCCATTACCCATTTGAGGATTGGGTGAAAAACCATAATTAATGGTAGTGATATTATTTTGATTGTAGATTATATTTAGCCCTGGTCCAAGACCAATATATAAAGGTTGTTGAGAATTGGAAAAGAATTGATTCTGTTGTGCTAAGGGGATATTTTTAAGCTTGTAATCGTATGGTTGTGTAATGTAAGCAACATCGGTAAATAGGGTCGCACTTATTAGAAAATCAAGTTTAAAAAACGTAAATTCTTTCAACTTTATACGCGTTTCAAAATTACCCAAGGCAAAACCATCGGCCATTATTCGGTTGCGAGAAATTCCTCGCATGGTATAAGCTCCTCCAAGTCCATCTTGATTCAATTGAGAATCGAAATAAATGGGAAGCATGTAATGTGGAACTTTACCGCTTAGTTTGGTTTGACTGCTAAGGCGAAACGTAAGCGTGAAATTTTCGTTCAAACTATGGTAGTAGCGATAGGTGAGTATCATTTTAGAAAAAGCAGGCAGGTCTGAAATAGGTGGAGCGTAAACAATAAATCCTTCGAACCATTGGCCCGAAGTGCAAGTACATTTGTCGTTACGCGAATCATAAACCATTCCAAACTTCAGGTTTAATACCGATCCACCTTTTTCTTCTTTTGTATCAATTATTCCCCAATTCAGATAGTTATCATAGAGTGTAGTACTATTTTCTTCACTGTTTGATTGAAGAATAAATTTACTAAAAGTAATGCCAGTTAGTGTGCGCCAATTTTGGCTTATATTTTTTTGGATATCAGCTCTAAACCTAATTAATTTGCGATCTAAGGTATAGAAGTTTTGATGAATAAATTCTGCGCTTTTTGAGTTTTCTATGTTTGGGTTGTAGTTGCTTTCAATGCCGTTAAAGCCATAAAAATTAAGCTTTTGATCGTTTGTGTATCCAGCTTCAATAATTGTTGTAGCGTTGGGGATAAGTTGCTCACTTTCGAAAACCGATTGAATGTTTAAGGTGTTTCGTGTGGTATTTGTTAACCTTAAAAGCAGGTATTGAGAATAATCGGCTTTTTGTGGAGCATAATCGAATAAATTCACAACTGCACCATATTTAAATCCTAAATCGGCATCGTAAGAAGATACTGGAATAACGCCTAGATTGTAATTGTGTTTTAGTGCTTTTTGCTGTGCTTGAATTTGTATCGTAAATAGCAATAATCCCCAAATAAGAATATGTTTAATTTGATGTTGATTCATTGATGAATTGGCTTTTGCTGCAAAAGTAAAATTAGTTGCTAACTCGTTCAAGCCTTATGGGATCATTTTTATATCGGAATGTGATTTAATTTCATTTTGATCATTGAGTTGAAGTGAGTAAATCATTTTATCACTATTTCTGCTTCTGCTTATTTCAAAAAGCTAAATGGTTTTTGCACTTAGTTTTGAAGGTATAATAAATGGGCTAATTAATATTATTGGTGAATACAGTAAAGTATTTTTCATTCTTTTTTCTTTCATAGTCGTATTCTCATACCTTACAATATCGGTATAAGAATAAGCCACATTGTAGTGCCAGCATGTAGTAAAAATAATTTGACAAACTAGTTTCGCCCTTAAATAATGAGAATTAGTAGGGTTTAATTTGTACATTGGTTTGGTATTAAATAGAATGGAAAATGGATAATCAAAAAGCTCAAAATAATTCGAATCTTATTGTTGAAAAAGCATCTGGTGACCTACAAAATTTTGACATAAGTAAATTAAAACGATCGCTTCTGAATGCTGGCGCTGATCAGAAAACAGTGAAAGAAATTGTTGATGATATTCAAAAATGGGTATTTAATGGGGTGACTTCTAGGCAAATATATACCCATGCATTTTCGATTCTACATAACGATAATCATGCTGCAGCAACACTTTATAAATTGAAACAAGCTATTATGGAGCTTGGTCCAACAGGTTATCCTTTTGAACAATTTACAGGACAGATTTTCAAAAAACTAGGTTATGAAATTTTAGTTGGTGTTGTGGTAGACGGTAGATGTGTCACTCATGAAATGGATGTGGTTGCAACACGTGAAGGAGAACAATGTTTGGTTGAGTGCAAATATGGCCGAGACCAAGGAAAACATGTAAGTGTGCAAGTTCCTTTGTATGTTCGGTCTCGTGTTGACGATATTGTTCAGAAGAGAAAGGATATGGAAGAATATAAAGGATTTTCTTTTCAAGGTTGGGTTGTTACCAATACTCGTTTCTCTAAAGATTCAATTAAATATGGTACTTGTAGTGGCTTGAATTTATTGGCTTGGGACTATCCAAAAGGTAAGGGATTGAAAGATTTAATTGAGAAATACAAATTGTATCCTCATACCATCTTGCATCATTTGTCGGATGTTGAAAAGCAAAAATTATTGGAGTTCGGAGTAGTAACCTGCATTCAAATTTTTGATAATCCATCTCTATTAAAATCAATAAACCTATCGGTTGTTAAGATAAAAAATGTAATGAGTGAATTAAAAAGTATGGGGCTCAAAGAATAAGTTACGATTCTTTGTCAAGTGTAAATAAACTCTGTTCGAAATTATTCAGTTGGACGAAAGCTTCGTTATCGTTGTAATAGGTAAAACCTCTTTTAGGCTAAGTTTATCTGTTTGAAATAAAACTGATCATTAGTTGAATTCCTTAATTTCCATTTTATGACTGACGACTAGAGACCGAATAGTGGGGTTTCGAAATATCGTAGAATCAATTTTTCCGTCTTCAGACTTCTGTCATCCTTTCAAAAAAACTTTCTCTTTTCTCAAGTTTTATTTGAAATTTATACCGATGTATTTCCATTTCATAGTGTTTCAATTGTTCTGTTGAAAAACATAAATAACAATACTATACGAAAATAGTTCGAAAATATAAAAAACGTACATTTGTATTGTTAAAGTAATATTAAAGCAAATGGAAGACAATCAAAAATATCAGATAATTGTACAGACAGCTCACGAGCTTTTCTGGAAATTTGGAATAAAGCGTGTCACAGTTGAGGAAATTTGTAAAGAGGCCGGTGTAAGTAAAATGACCTTTTATAAATTTTTTAGTAATAAAATTGAAATCGCAAAACAAGTGCTTACCAATATATGGGGAGATGCTGAAATAAAATATAAAGAGTTAATGGCTCAGGATATTTCCTTTGAAGAGAAAGTTAAGCAGCAGGTCGTCATGAAGTTTGAAGGAACTAAAAATATTAGTGAGGAGTTGGTGAAAGATGTTTATTCGGGTTGGAACGAAGAGTTGCAAGTATTCTTCACAGATAATTCAACTAGATTAATGTTAATGGTTCGAAATGACTATGTAAAAGCTCAAGAAAATGGAGAAATTCGAAAAGATGTAAATATAGATTTTGTTCTTTATATGAGTCAGAAAATGGCTGAAATGGTTTCCGATCCTACGGTTATTGCAATGTATGGTAGTATTCAGGGAGCCATTATGGAATTCATGAACATGATGTTTTACGGGATTATAGATAAGAGTAATGAATAGAATAATCGTCATCGTATTCTTGTTGTTTAACTTAGGCGTATTTGCTCAGGAAAATACGAATAAAATAAATCTGAAATACAGAGGTCAGGTTTCTGCCTATTCACATTTCAATCCATCTAATGGTCAACAAATTTGGGTCGGAGGAAGATACCTACCCCAATTTAATAGCGAACTTAATTTAAAAGAATCAAGGTTGATCGATTTTGAAGCATCAGCAAATATCTATGGAAATACAGCCATGAATTCGTGGGATGAAACGAGTTCAGATGGAAAAATAAAACCTTATCGGCTTTGGGCACGATACAGTTCTCCTCAGCTCGAAATCAGAGCAGGCTTACAAAAAATCAACTTTGGATCAGCATCCATGTTGCGCCCTTTGATGTGGTTCGATCAGATTGATCCGCGTGATCCACTCAAATTAACCGATGGCGTTTGGGGCATTTTAGGGCGGTATTATTTTCTAAACAATGCCAATGTGTGGCTGTGGGGATTGTACGGTAATAAAAACACCAAAGGCTGGGAAATGAGCAAGACTGCCAAAGGTATGCCTGAATTTGGTGGACGTATTCAAATTCCAATTCCATTGGGTGAAGCTGCTTTTTCTTACCATCACCGAACTGCCAATGTGCAAAATCCATGGATGTCGGTTATAAGCGAATCAAATATTCCTGAAAATCGATTGGGCTTTGATGTTCGTCTTGATTGGGTAGTTGGTTGCTGGGTAGAAGCTTCGTGGATAAAGAAAGAAGCCGATTTAGGATTTTACAATAATCAGGAGGTTTTAAATGTTGGAATGGATTATACTCTTGGAATAGGAAGTGGTATTTACATTGCCTTTGAACAGTTGTTGATGGCTTATGATGAAAAAGCTTTCGCCTTTACTAATCCTGTTTCTTTTTCTCTTTTATCCATGTCGTATCCCTTAGGAATGTTCGATAATTTGAATGCAATTGTTTATTACGATTGGAAGAATAGCAATGCCTACAATTTTGTAAACTACCAACATCAGTTTAATAATATCAGTATGTATGTAATGGGCTATTGGAACCCTGAAAATTATAATATTCCCACACAAGGTGGCTCAACTAATCTGTTTGGGGGAAAAGGAATACAGTTGATGTTGGTTTGGGATCATTAATACCCCCCAGCCCCCTAAAGGGGGAGTTGGGTAACTGTTAACATTGAGATAGTATATTTTATGAAAAAGTTTAAACTATCATAAAAAAACCTTTCGAACAAAGCTTTTCTCCCTCCCGATAGCTATCAGGATAGGGGGAGATGCCGAAGGCAGAGGGGGTAAATTTTATTAATATGAAAACATGTTTTATCACAGGAGCAAACTCAGGAATTGGTATACAAGCCGCCATTCAAATTGCAGCTAAGGGTTACCATGTTATTATTGGATGCCGAAGCCTTGATCGAGGTGAAAAAGCTTTAATCGAAATAAAAAAAGAATCAAAATCGGATGCGGTTGAGTTGGTTCAAATTGATATGTCATCGAAGGCTTCTGTATTAAAGGCCGTTGATGCTATTAAAGCAAAGCACGAAGTTTTGGATGTATTAATCCACAATGCAGCAGCTTTTGACATCAGTCAGAAAAAACCACTTCAATCAGCTGATGGCATTGAAACCATTTGGGCCACGAACCATCTTGGGCCGGTAATACTTACAGCGAACCTACTTCCTATCATTCAAAAAAGTGAACAGGGAAGGGTAATTACAATTGCTTCAAAGGGACTTTTAATATATCCGAATTTGAAAGTCGATTTGAAAGATCCTGAATTTAATTACCGTAAGTTTAGTGTAGCTAAGGCCTATTATCAGTCGAAATTGGCACAAATCATGTTTACTTATCGTTTGGCAGAAAAGCAAAATGAAAACAACATCACTGCTAATTGCATTCGGGTCACTAATGTAAAGATTGACATTGATCGTTATCCCAATGTTTCTGCATTTATGAAATGGGTATATAAACATAAAAGCAAATTTTCTATTTCACCAACTGAAATGGCAGAGACGTATACTTTTCTGGTAACCGATCCGGACTTAAGTGCAGTAACAGGCAAGTATTTTAATGAGAAAAATGAAATTATTTCATCCTCAAAATACAGTATGAATGAGGATAATATTGACAATGTAATGAAGTTAACACATAAATATTTATAAAAATAGTCAATAGCCAATTGTCATTTTCTAATGACTTTTCCTAATGACCAATGGCTTAAAATTAATGTTATGGGAATAATTAAAATCGAACATTTAATCAAACGTTTTCCAGTTGGAAAGGGTGAGTTTACAGCACTTAAAGATGTTAATGTTTCGTTTGGGAAAGGTGAATTTGCTGGTTTAATAGGACCTAGTGGGTCGGGAAAAACCACTTTGCTGAATATTATGGGTTCGTTGGATAAACCTTCTGAAGGGAATGCTATAATTATGAACCAGTCTGTTTCAGACTTAACGCATAAGCAGTCAGCAAAATTACGTAACCGTCATATTGGTTTTATTTTTCAAACCTATAATTTATTACCTGTTTATACGGTTTATGAAAATGTAGAATTTGCACTATTGCTTCAAAACATGTCGGGTTCTGTACGAAAAAAAGCAGTTATGGATGCTCTGGAATGGGTTGGTTTAACCGATAAAATAAAATCGAAACCGGCTATGCTTTCCGGAGGAGAGTGTCAGCGCGTTGCCATAGCCCGTTCGATGGTAAAGAAACCTGAAATTGTTTTGGCTGATGAGCCAACTGCTAACCTCGATTCAGAGAACTCTCATCACATTCTTCAAACCA
>JAQIBQ010000604.1 GCA_027859005.1 Prolixibacteraceae bacterium
CATCATGCGTTGGCCTGCAGGATCTAAAGAATCAGTTCAACTTTCGGGTGGAGTATTAAACGTAAATTTTAAATTTTACCAGACAAAATATTCAATTAATAAAGTTTTCTTCCTGGCTTCTTTTGTCATATCGCCTCAAGCCGGCTGAGCTCTTACTTCTTTCTTGATAAAGAAGTAAGCCAGAAATCATCCCGAGGCCTCGGGACCCAAAATATAAGCATTCCTATTTTTGCAATACTAAGTGCGGCTGGACGATCTTCTCGCAAGCTCGAAGCTATCCAGTCTTTCTAAGTATTGCTTTAATATCCACACTTTTAATTTGGAGGCCACCACTACGAACTATCAGTTGCGTAAATCAAACTAAACAGATTCACTTGCTTTTCTTTTCAGTAATACGAATAATAAAAAATAGCAAGTAATAAAACTCAAATTATTGCAAATTTAATTTCAGCTTCTACCCTAATTCTAGAGTGATCCCCAAAAACCAATAATTACAAAGCCAAATCGATATCGATTTGGCTTTGTAATTTCTACTTAGTCAAACACTCTTTAAAAGCGTTTGTTAGTGCTTCGTTAGTAAACTTGATTCCAATTTCCTTTATAGCCTTAACTTCAGTATCAGAAAAAGCATTTACTAAAATCAAAGAACAATAATGTTATGGTTTAATTCACGCATTTACTAAATATTAATTGTAAATGTGATTCGTTGTTAAATCTAATTTTATTGGCTCTCGCAATTTTCTTAACATCGGTATTTGGAAAAGCTTTTGAAAATGCTCTTTTAGTAGCCCGTTGATAATCCTCATTCGATAAGTCAACCAAATAATAGCCAGTTATGATATCGAAAAGTTTTCCTTTACCCTTTTCAAGCTTTACAACTTCGTATGCTACTCCGGTATAATTTGAAACGTCAACCGATGTCAGTTTGGTTTTAGCATCGGTAGCTGAGCTAGTACCGTAGCCACCTCCAGTATCGTTTAATGCATTCAAATCAACCCTAGTTTTCTTTAACAAGGCCAAAGTCCCATCTTGTGATATTACTTCATAAAAAGTATTATCGTTTCTATAATACTTTGAATCGATAAGTACTAATGAGTCAATAGTTACTGATTCATCAACTGATTTCAATAAATTATCTTCGCCATAAAAGATAAGCGTTTGGTTGGCTATATCGATATTAAAAGATCCATCTGAAATCTTATTTCCATCGAAATACAAAAACCCTTCTTGAAACTCTTCATACAGATAAGGCCATTTATCAGTAACTTTCTCAGACATTTGAACTTGTGAAAAAAGTAAAATTGCAAATAGAAGAAAAGGTATAATTACTACGACTCGTTTCATTGTTTTTATTTTTATGGATAAATTAATTGAAATTTAATTTTGTTTTATATATAAAATTTGTGCCTTCAATATATAAAATATGAAGACCCTTTAATGAATAAGGTAAAGATATTTTAATTCCTGGATTAATATCTTTTTGGAGATACACCAACCTACCCGTATAATCGTACAATTTTAACCGATCAATTGAAACATTTAAGCCCTCAATTGAAAATTCATTGTTTTGTACAGGATTAGGATATACTTTAATCTCATTCTTTGAAACCACGCTATTTTGTAAACCAACCGTCTGGATTTTCAAATTATCAACAATCCACCCCCACCCAGTAGCAAAAGGATCTGAATTTAAACGAAAGCGAATGCGAATTATATCGCCAACGGAGAATTCTGCTGGTGCCGTTAGGTCAATTTCATGCTTCCTATATAAATTCTTATCGCTTATTAGTGATGAACTAGCAAAATACTCTTTTTCGGTAAGCGCAGCATTATAGTAATCGATCCATTCTTGATGAAATCTACAATCCCAACCTTCTTCAAAAGGAATCCAAGTTTCTCCGTCGTCATTTGATCCTTCAACTACCACATAATCGTAAAAATCATCAGAAGTAAAATCGCTATCGTCTTCGCCGGCTTCAATCATTGCTACTTCATCAAATTTTATATAGTGATACAATTCATGAATCTTAATTGGAAACCTATACGCTGCAGTATAATCAACCCAATTATCAGTACCTCCATTCTCGTATGGATGCTTTGAATTTAAAGCACCTCCAACTATTCCGGCTTGTAAATTGATATCGAAACCATCAAGAATGAAATCATTGGCATGTGATTCAAAATCAATTTCCTTTTCCACTATGAATTCAGGAATTACACTTACG
>JAQIBQ010000050.1 GCA_027859005.1 Prolixibacteraceae bacterium
TCTTTCTGCAAGGCAAAATTTTGAAGCATAGCCATAGCTACGGTGAAAAATTTTAACGATGCAGGAAGGAAAAAGGGATGTGAAATATGAAATAGTATTTTGTGATCGCACTACTAGTAAAGCCCTGACTAAACCAGATAAACGCCAATGCAAATACAAGGAATCAAAAAAGTAAAACACACCCCATACAAAAGCATCTTAAAAAACAAACACCTAACCTGGACAGGCCAGAACCAAACAACAAAAGAATAAACTCAAATCATAATTTGCCGGTTTAATTAGGGGCTGCGCAATTATTTCCAGTTGTCTATCAAACTCCTTCCAGTCGTTTCTTTGACCAAAACCCGTTGCACAAACAACAACCCGAAGGGCATAAATTCGGATAATTCTTGAAATTCGTGGACCAAAAATATTGCGAAGCAATCAATAATTCGTTGACTCAATGACAAACACACCAAAACTTTCAATAATAACCGTCAACCTTAACAACGCAAGCGGTCTGCGCAAAACCCTTGACAGCGTTGCAGACCAGACTTTCACAAACTACGAACATATCATTATGGATGGCGGAAGCACCGAGGGCAGCGTGGAGGTAATTAAAGCGTATGAAAAGCAATACAATGGCATTGAGAATGGCCTTTATTGGCTGAGTGAACCGGATAAGGGGATTTACAATGCTATGAATAAGGGGATAAAGAGAGCTAAGGGCGAATATTGTTTGTTTTTGAATAGTGGAGATTGGTTGATAGAGAAAACAATATTAAATCAGATTTTTGAAAAATTCAAAAACAAAGACATCGTTTATTGTGATATTCAAACAGAAAGAGGAGTACTTATGTATCCGGATAAATTATCCTTACTTACTTTCTTTTTTCACAGCATTGGACATCCTGCCTCTTTTATCAGAAGAGACATTTTTCAAAAAATAGGAATGTTTTCCGAAGAGCTTAAAATTGTTTCTGACTGGGAATTTTTTATTAAAGCCATCATTATTCAGCAATGTTCCTACGAACATCTCCCCATATTACTCACTTTTTTTAATAATGATGGAGTAAGCTCAAAAAGGAAATTCAAAACAATAGAAAACAATGAAAGAGAAAAAGTTCTAAAACATTTCTTCCCTCTAATGTATGATGACTACTTAATGCTCAAAAAAATAAAAAGCGATCTTAAGTATTATCACGATTCTAGAATAATACAATTTGCTGAAAAATTTCAAAAATCAAAATTTTACAAATTCTTGAGGGGGGAGTAAAAAACATTTATGGAATTCAATTCGACACCTCTAATCTCAATTATTGTCCCTGCATACAATTGTTCTCAAACAATAGAGGAAACTCTAAGCAGCATAAAGCAACAAACCTACATAAATTGGGAATGCATTATTGTAAATGATGGTTCTACCGATGCTACAGAAAATATAATTAAGTCAATAATTACCGATGACAAGAGATTTAATCTTTTTATAACAGAAAATAAAGGAGTAAGCTCCGCAAAAAATTATGCCATACACCAATCCCAGGGGGAGTATCTGTTCCCCCTCGATAGTGATGATTTAATAAAGCAAGATTGTTTAGAAACTTGTATTAATGAGTTTCGAAAAAATAAGGATATTGTATTGGTATATACCGACGTTGAATTTTTTGGAGAAAAATCAGGTCTTTTTAATCTGATGGAATACAAATATGAAACATTGCTCAAACAAAACCTGATGACAAATTCATCCATGTTTAGGAAGGAATCTTTTCTTTCTGTTGGTGGATATCGTACAAATATGATTCATGGGTTTGAAGATTGGGATTTTTATATTGCATTGCTCTTTGATAAACCTCTAGATGCCGTAAAAAAAGTTCCAGAACCATTGATGCTTTATAGAATTCAGGAAAAATCGAGGAGTCGATCACTTGAAACAGAGAATAAGATGCAGCAAATGTATAATAAAATCATTTACAACAACTTTAATATTTATTGCCAATATTACCCTAATTTATTCCAACGAATTCAGGAATATGATTATTTAAAAACTATGATTTCCAAACCTATAATCAAACAATCTGTTTCAATAGTACATTTACTTAGTTCAATAAAAAAAATGTTTTTAAAATAGTTTTTTGTGATTTCCATAATTATAGCATCAGTAAATCCACAATTGAAAAAGCAAATAACCGAAAATATTGCAAAAACCATTGGATGCAATTATGAGTTGTTAATTACCGATAATAGTAAAAATCCACGAGGCCTTTGTAAATTGTATAATTTATCAGCAGGTGAGGCAAAATATCCCTATCTAATATTTGTGCATGAAGATATCATTTTTCATACCCATAACTGGGGAAAAATATTAATTGAGTCACTGAACTTGCCTTTGATAGGTTTGGTTGGAAGTGCAGGCACAACGTATAAAAGCAAGCAGTTATCCAGTTGGATAGATGTACCATCCTACTTGTATCGTTCCAATATTATTCAGACAGATACTGCCAAGCCAACAACAAGAATTAGAAATAATAATAGTCATACAAGCCAAGTATCGATATTGGTTGGAATGCTATTGGCAATAATAAAAACAACTTGGGAAAAATACAATTT
>JAQIBQ010000082.1 GCA_027859005.1 Prolixibacteraceae bacterium
TTTCAAATCTTAATTATTTTAATATTAGTTTACATTACAGTTTGCAACTCGTGCTTAATTGAATACAAATAAAACCAGCTTAAAACCAATGTCGGTTTTACTTTTTATAAGGTTGAATATACTTGCAATATTTACTGGGCACGAGTTGCAAACTCGCGCCATTAAGGAGCGTGTGAGAACAAAAGTTACAAATATTGTTATTTTTGAAAATGTAAAGACCCGTTCTCTTAAAAGAGAACGGGTCTTTACATTTTATCACTTAAAAACTCCCCCTTTAAGGGGTTGGGGGGTATAACTCCTCTTTCAAATATTCTCCAGTAATTGACTTTTTGTTTTTGGCAACTTCTTCAGGGGTACCAAAGGCAACTACCTTTCCTCCGTTTCGTCCTCCTTCGGGGCCAATATCGATAAGATGATCGGCCACTTTAATAACATCCATGTTGTGCTCAATTACCACCACCGTATTGCCTTTGTCTACAAGACTATTCAATACATCTAACAATACACGAATATCTTCGAAATGGAGCCCTGTTGTAGGTTCGTCTAATATATACATGGTTTGGCCCGTATCACGCTTGGCCAATTCACTAGCCAACTTAACGCGCTGTGCTTCCCCTCCCGAAATGGTGGTTGACGATTGTCCCAGCGTTAAATAGCCCAAACCAACTTCTTGCAAGGTTTGTAGTCTCTTCAATATTTTGGGATGACTTTCAAAGAATTCAACGCCTTGGTTAATGGTCATGTTTAGCACATCGCTAATCGACTTTCCTTTGTAACGTACTTCCAAAGTTTCGCGGTTGTAACGCCGTCCGTTGCACTTGTCGCAATGCACATACACATCGGGCAAGAAATTCATTTCAATCAGTTTCATTCCACCTCCCTGGCAATCTTCACAGCGACCGCCTTTTACGTTAAAAGAGAAACGACCAGGTTTGTACCCTCTGATTTTAGCTTCGGGCAACAAGGTAAACAAGTTGCGAATGTCAGAAAAAACACCGGTATAGGTTACGGGATTCGAGCGTGGCGTTCTACCCAATGGGCTTTGATCTACCTGCACCACTTTGTCGATGTGCTCCAAACCTACAACCGATTTGTACTCCAAGGGATCTTTAACTGATCGGTAAAAATGCTGACTAAGAATGGGCTGCAGTGTTTCGTTTATCAGCGTTGATTTTCCACTGCCCGAAACGCCTGTTATACAAATGAGTTTTCCCAAAGGAAATTCGGCATTTACTTTTTTCAGATTATTCCCTGAACATCCTTTTAATACAATTGATTTTCCGTTCCCTTCTCTTCTAACCTTGGGTACTTCAATTGCTTTTTCACCACGCAAATATTGCGAAGTTAAGGAATTGCCGTTCAGAATTTCTTCAGGAGTTCCAGCTCTCATTATTTTTCCTCCATGACGGCCAGCATGAGGACCTAAATCGACTACATAATCGGCATTCATCATCATTTCTTTGTCGTGCTCAACCACAATTACAGAATTACCAGTATCGCGCAATTGCTCTAAGGATGTAATCAAACGTAAGTTATCGCGGTGATGCAAACCAATGCTGGGTTCATCGAGTATATAAAGTACATTCACCAATTGAGAACCAATTTGAGTAGCTAGTCGTATTCGTTGCGACTCACCTCCCGATAGCGATTTTGCAGGTCTATCGAGTGCCAAATAATCCAAACCCACATCGAGCATAAAGCCCAAACGATCACGAATTTCTTTAATTACCTCAACACCAATTTTGCGCTGACGGTCGGTCATGCGTTCTTCCAAATCCTTTAGCCAGTCGCCCAATTCATTTAAGTCCATTTTCGAAACTTCAGAAATGTTCTTTTGATCGATCTTAAACCAAAGCGATTCCTTTTTCAAGCGAAGACCTTCACACTTTGGACAGGTAGCTTCTTTGATGTATTGACTGGCCCACTTTTTAGCTTTTTCAGAGTGTGTATCTTCCCGCTGGCTTTCAACATATTTCACTACTCCTTCGTAGGTCATAAAATAGTTGAGATTAGCTCCTAATGGTGAATTCTTAAGTTGAATTCTATCGTTTGTACCAAATAGTATTTTATCGAGCGCTTCTTCGGGAATCTCTTTTATGGGTGTTTTTAAGTCGAAACCGTAGGGTTCTGCAATGGCTTCGATTTGCCAAAAGATCACAGAATTACGGTATTTACCCAAAGGTGAAATTCCACCGTTATGAATGGTAGCATTTTTATCGGGCATAATTTTGTCCATATCGAGCTGAGGAATAACACCTAAGCCATTACATTTAGTACAAGCACCTTGTGGTGAATTAAATGAAAAGTTATGTGGTGCAGGTTCGTTGTACGATATTCCAGTACTAGGACACATTAGATGACGACTGAAAAATTTCACCTCGTTGGTATCGTTGTCCAAAATCATTACAATTCCCTGTCCATGTTTCATGGCCGTTTGAACAGAGTCTTTTAATCGTTTATCGGAAGC
The DNA here is from genome assembly GCA_027859005.1 of Prolixibacteraceae bacterium. GTDB lineage: Bacteria > Bacteroidota > Bacteroidia > Bacteroidales > Prolixibacteraceae > Roseimarinus. Next base: position 2,468 of record JAQIBQ010000082.1, read on the forward strand.
CTCGTCGACCACCATTTTATCGATTACCATTTCTATAAAGTGATTCTTGTAACGATCGAGTTTCATTCCATGAATGAGTTCTCGAATTAATCCATCTACCCGAACATTCAAAAAGCCTTTTTTACGTATCTGCTCAAATAATTCGCGGTAATGCCCTTTACGTCCTTTCACAATTGGGGCCAATACAAGCACACGTTTTCCGTTGAAATTTGTCCGAATAAGATCCATTATTTTCTGTTCGGAATACTTCACCATTTTTTCACCGGTGTTGTAGGAAAAAGCCTCTCCTGCCCTTGCATACAATAGGCGAAGGAAATCGTAAATTTCGGTTACTGTTCCTACCGTTGATCGAGGATTTTTATTGGTGGTTTTTTGCTCAATAGAGATTACCGGACTTAAACCCGAAATCTCATCCACATCGGGACGTTCCATGTTGCCCAAAAATGAGCGAGCATAAGCCGAAAATGTTTCGATGTATCGTCGCTGACCTTCAGCATAAATAGTGTCGAACGCCAACGATGATTTTCCACTGCCACTTAACCCAGTAATTACCGAAAGCTTGTTGCGTGGAATATCAACATTAATATTCTGTAAGTTGTGCACTCGGGCACCTCGCACTTTTATAATTTCCTGATCTATAATTTTTGCTTTTTCGGGCATCCAATAAATTTCTTACAATTAATAACTTCGGTATTTCCCTTTTGGAATTTTAATCTCGTAGGTTTTTGCTGAATCGTTATTCAAATACGTTTCGCGCAACCAAGGATTAAACAATTTCAATATTTTGTAATTCAAATCGTAGGTTTTTGCAAAGTCGGCAAAGTTAGTAACGGCACTATCCACTTCAACAATTCTAACCGGTATGGTTGGATAATAATCCTTTTTTGAAAGATGAAAGCCATAAAGTTCAGGCGATTCAAAAACAACCTTGTAAGCCAATATCCGATATACGTATCGATTGGTTTCTTCATTCAACAAAAGATTGTAATAATGCGTTTCCTTTTGGCGCTCAACCTGCCGACCAATTCCATTTCTTCCGGCGTTGTATGAAGCTGCAACAGTAGTCCAGTCTCCATATTTTGCAAACGATTCGTGCAAATACTTGCATGCCGCTTTAGTCGCTTTTTCAATGTGGTAACGCTCATCAACAACGCTGTTCACTTCTAATCCATTTTCGCGAGCAGTTCCTTTCATAAACTGCCAAATACCTGCAGCACCTGCTGGCGATATGGCTTTCAAATCGAATCCACTCTCGGCTATAGCAAGGTATTTGAAATCATCTGGGATGCTATCACGCTTTAAAATGGGTTCAATAATTTCAAAAAAACGTGGTGCCAATTTGATATACCTTAAAGTTTGAGAATGAAAATATACATTCACCATTAACTCCCTGTCGAGACTTTCTTTTACGTCGAAATTCCACAAAGGAACTTCTTCGCCAGCAAAAAATAAACGTTTGGGTATTGGTGGTGGAACAATATCTTGTGCAAATCCTGGTTTCTTCTCATCAACCGGATCTTCGCTATTCATGAAACTTAACATTGTAAATACAAAACCTACAATAAATACTACATATAGCAGGGTTATTTTCCTTCTCATCATTTTCTTCTCCTTCTTTATTTTCTTAAACTTGCTAAACCATATTTCTATTATGGTGCAACCAACAAAAATAACGCAATAAACGTAAAATAGTTAGTTAAGCGATGGGAAATTCTTTCGATGATAAAGCAGCAAGCTGGGATGACAAAGCAAGTAGAATAGATTTGGTAAATAATGTGTGGAAAATTATTGCAAAAGAAAGTAGTTTTAAACCAAGCTACAAGGTGCTTGATTATGGTTGTGGCACAGGTTTGCTGGGCTATAAAATGATTACTGATGTTAAAGATGTTACGTTTTGCGATACATCAGAAGGTATGTTGGCTCAGGTTCTTAAGAAGCGTGATTTTTTTGGTTATGAAAATGTTAAGACCCTACTTGCCGATTTAACAAAGGATGAAACTCCTGTAGAAGAATTCAATATCATTGTATCGATGTTGGTATTACATCATGTTAAAGATTTAGATAAACTATTAAGCACCTTTCATCAATTATTGGGTGAAGAGGGGCTTTTCTGCTGGGTTGATATTGATGAAGAAGATGGAAGTTTCCACGACGACAACACCGGCATCCATCATTTTGGATTTAGCAAACAAGAAGTTGAGAAATACCTTAACGAACATGGCTTCGATTTGAAATTTTATACCAATGAATTATTCTACGAAAAAGAAAGAGAAGATAAAAAAATAAAGTATCCATTGTTTATAGCTATTGGGGAAAAAAAATAGGTCTATTATTAATTCTGTCCTAAATAAATTTTCTTGTTTGTCTTTCAGACTGACTTACTTTCTTGACTTGAACCAATTAACTAAGCAACCACTTTGCGAATAGTTGTTCAATAATGGAAACTCTTTTCTGATCACATGACCTTGTTTTGGGGAAAGAATAAAAAATAAATCTTTGTAAAAAACGGGCTATACCGATTTGACAACATAATGTCGCATACTTTCACTTCGTTCAGTTTACTCCATTGTTGTATGATCGGCCATTGTAATCTTTAAATTGCCATGCGGCATTTTAAAGGACAATTGGTATTACTTAAAATAGTTGGGGGAACAATATTGTTTCAATTCTAATCCTGAAGTGATTACAAATTATGAAGAAGAAAATTATTAAATATTGAAAAGACCAAATTTTATCGTCCCTGTTTGTCCTAGAGCCAGACAGGCTCTTCCTTTTCCATTCGATGAAAAGGAAGCAAAAATCTTGTTCAAATTAAGCTATCTCCCCGCATCCTCAACAATTCCAGCCGCCGCAAAACCCCTGACGTACGCCCATCGTTTTCGTCTCTCTCTCAGCCGACCCGCAATTTGAACGGCCCGCACACCGCTCTTTTGTTTCGTCATTCCATCGATTTGAAGAGTGTGTTCAATCAATTGTTTATTCTCAATAATGAGAAAATATTATTTTCCACAAGTTTTTGGATTGATCCATTAAAATTGATAAGAAATACCACTAAATATTCCAAATGCGTCGGGGCGTGCGTTGAAATTCTGCTGTGTATTTAAGGAGTTTAATTGTATTTTAAAGGTTGGTTCAACGGTTAAATTAAACCGTTGAGTGAGTTCATAGTTCATACCCATACCCAAGCTACTACTGAAGGTGATTTGTCGTAATCCTTCTATTTTCCCCGTTCCCAAAACTTGTTGCTGATTTTCTAAACGAGCAGTATTACCAACCAATACGTTGGTGTTTACTCCTCCAACCAAATGTAGTCCAAGTTTTTTCTGCAATAGTTTATAGCGCATTAAAAAAGGTATTTCTACATAACGTGCTTGTTGTGTATAATCGTAATTTTGTGCAATCTCTGGCACTGTAGCATACAATGCTTTTGCTGAAGCCAGATCTGTACCTGCTGGAATTGCAATGTTATCCAAGCCAACTTGCGTATTCAATACTAAATTATTTGAAGCGCTTGCACCTAATGTATTTTCGTTTTCAGGAGCAAACACTTCGTCGACCATATCCCTATTGTTAAGCCAATTATGTCCTGCAAAAGCCAATGCAATATTTCCGTTTGTCTGAGCTATTTCGGAATAATTAGCCCCACTTATTATTGATAGTCGATTTCCCACATTATAGGCTACTGAAATACCACCCGACACTTTTGGTGCATAAGATGTTGAAAGCATATTTTCATCTACCGCAGCCGCAGCATCTATATTATAACCGAATTGAAGCTGGTCAAAATGAAGAACTGGTGAACCTTGCAGTCCAAGTGCCCAAGAAGGGTCATTTTCTTCGTCATCATTTACAGCCAATAAATTGGATTCAATGATTGCTTCGTCGGTAGAAGTAAAGAAATTTTTATTGATATTAATTAACTGAGGAACTGGACTATTGTTTTCAATCGGTATAGGATTTAGTGACTTTAAACAAGCCAATAAAACTGGAGTTTGTTTAACATTTTCTTTTTCAATAAATATCGGCAGAGCTGTTAATGGTGCAAAACCTTGAAATTTTGTTCGTTCAAAATGAAGTACAAGTTCTGGTTGTGCTATGGTATGATGAATTACTTGTTTCGACAATTCACTTTTCAATTCCTGTAATTGGGCAAAATATTCTTCATTATTTTTAGGTTGATTGGATAAATACCAACCCATTAAAAAAGCAAACAATAGCGATGCTGCACCGGAAAATCTCCATATGAGAATTAAACGGCGTTTTCTTTTTGAAATCCCCATAGAAGTAGCTACTCGATCCCAAACAGTGGGCGGAGGAGGAACTTCAAAACCAGTAAGGTTCGTTCTAAAAAGATCATCTATTTCATGCTCGCTATTCTGCATATTTCTCTTTAATCTGACTCATTATAACAATTTTATTTTGTAATATTTTTCGGGCTCTTGCTAAATTCGATTTCGATGTTCCTTCGGCAATGCCCATTTCTTCTGCAATTTCTTTGTGGCTATAGCCATCAATTGCATAGAGGTTAAAAACCATTTTATAGCGTGGCGGAAGTTCTTGAATGTACTCCATTAATTGTTTAGCATTAATGGAACTATAAACATCATCACTTACATTTTTCGAATCGTAAATAGTCATATCCTCTACGGTATGCAATCGGTACCGTTTACGGTATTTTTCCAAGGCAATATTTACAACAATTCGTTTCATCCACCCTTCAAAAGAACCTTTGTTTGCAAACTGTTCTATTTTGTTGAAAATGGTAACAAAACCTTCGTGCAATGTATCTTCAGCTTCTGTTTGATCACGTGCATAACGAACGCAAACCCCAAATAATATTGGGGCAAAAGCCTTGTACAATTGCGACTGTGCGCTTTGCTTTCCAGACTTACATTCATCTATGAGTTGATCCAAATTCTCCAATCTTCTTGCTTAAAAGAAATAAAGGTACATGTTCTAATTCAATTCCGAAACGGTTATTTCTTCATACATTTCATCGTTAAAAAATAACTCTACTGAACCTACTCGATTTCCACCAGACATAAAACAAAGAACGTAATCGCCATTTTCAACTTCACCAATTTCTGCAGTGGTATTGTAAAGGCAAATACATTTACAATTACCAGCAACTTTTTCTTGGTCGGAATAAAAGATTGTGTCATTTTCATAGTATACCTCTATCTCAATTCCTTCGGGCAAACAACAATTGAAATTTACGTTTTGATGCTCAATTGTGTATCCATTTACGCCAACCGATTGAATGACAAATACTTCGTTACTATCGCGAATAAATGCAGATTTTGTATTCAGGCAACCTGTATTACTCACGCTTAACAAATCAATTCCTTTCAAATTATTTTCTTCATTATTGTTTGTACAACTGAAGAACAAAATCAAAAGAAGTAGTACACTAATTTCTTTCATGGTTTTTAGTTTTTCATCATCAAGATGTACTTTCGATAAAATAGTTGCGTTACTCTAAATAAATTATAGCTTACCTATATTGATAAACGAACGCAACCATTTAGCGAACACCCTCATCTGAACAATACTAAAATGAATTGAAATGAAAAACTTACTCGTATTGTCAGTTTTTATTCTATTACTCACTAGTTGCAGTCAATGGGATATCGATAAGGATGTTGATACTTCTGGTTATCTGAAAAGAATTGAAGACAAAAGCCATAGTACTATAGCAGAATTCAAATACAATAAAAACGGCTCATTAAAAGAGAGTTGGAGTAATTCACTTTTATTTATGTCTGATAAAAAAGAAGAATATACTTATTCCTATAACGAAGAAGGATTGCTTATTGAAAAAGAAGGATTTGAACCAGGAAACATGATTATGTCGAGCATGACTGGCGCCTTGGACAAAGACGTTGTTTATAGCTATGTGTATGACAACAAGGATCGTATCGAAAAAATTACTACTAGTTATTTGTATGAAGGCATGCCTGAATTAAACTACGAGTTAACGATACTTTTTGACTATGTAAGTGAAGATACCATTCGAACATCAAGCTCATTTAATAGAAGCGAGTCAAAAGAACCTTCTGGCTTTTCTGAAATAATATTCAATAACGAAGGCAACATCATTGAAAAAAACCACTATTACATTGAGAATGGAACTGAAAAAAGAATAAGTCTAAAAGAAGAATTTACCTACGATACAAAAAAAGCACCTTTTAGTTTTGACCCAGAACCTAAATCAAGGAACAATATAGTAATTAAAGTGCAAAAAGGATACAACTATTTTGAAAACGAAAATGGTGAAGTTTCCTATACTTCAAGTTTTACCTATGAATACGAATACAACAAAAATGATTACCCTACAAAAGCTATTGAAACTTACCCAAACGAAATAATAAACACCAGATATTACATTTATTTTTAAGCTTATGAAACGAGCATGGCAGAACACCACAAAAGGAGATGATTATAATCAAGCGAGTTCCACGCAGGAATACTGTTTGTTCAAAAAAGTCCTTTCGATCCAACAGATATACAATAACTTATAAATTTTTACCACGTGAAAAACACAATTATTTTATTCTCAGTACTTTTTTTGACCGTTTTAGTATACTCTTGCAATAACGGAACTCCTACTGATATTGAATTAGATTTAAAATCAACACAACTGGTTGAAGCCAACAATACCTTTGGTTTTAATTTATTTGAAACAATTATCGAAACAGAAGATGCCAATAAAAACGTAATGATTTCACCTTTAAGTGTTAGTCAGGCTTTATCGATGGCCCTAAATGGTGCTGCTGAAAATACCTTAATGGAAATGCAAAGTGCTTTAGATTTTGAAGGTTTTCCAATCGATGAAATTAACTCAAGCAACCTAAGCTTAAGCAATGCATTATACAACCACGATCCAAAAGTTGAATTAAATATTGCCAACTCCATTTGGTACAGAAACGATTTCGCACCAAAAGAAGACTTCATTTCGAATAATAAAACCTATTACAAAGCTGAAGTTGAAAGTTACGACCCTTTAAAACCCGATTTGGCTGTTGACAACATGAATAAATGGGTAAGTAAAAACACAAATAAAAAGATTAAAAAGATTATTAATCAACTCAATACCGATGATGTTCTATTCCTAATTAATGCAATTTATTTTAAAGCCGAATGGCAAACAAAATTTGAGAAAAGTGATACTCGGAATGAAAAATTCACTTGTGATGATGGAACGGAGAAAGAACTTGAGACAATGATTGGCGAAGCAAATCTCACCTACAAAAACGAAGAAAAATATGCAGCCATAAAAATACCTTATGCTTCCGGAAAATTCAATATTATCATTTACCTTCCAGAAGAAGGTTATACTACTTCTGATTTGATTCCAGAACTAGTCAACACCGATTTCGATTACCTTAAAGAAATGAATACATCAAAAATGGACATTTGGTTGCCCAAGTTTGAATTTGAATATGAAAACAAGCTAAACCCATCGTTAAAAGAAATGGAAATTAATGATGCCTTTGATCCATTAAAAGCCAACTTTTCAAATCTTCACAACGACGTTTACATTTCTGAAGTTTTGCACAAAACCTACATCAAAACCGACGAAGAAGGCAGTGAAGCTGCAGCTGCTACCAAAGTTTCTTTTGGAGTGACTTCTGTTGGTCCGGGGCAGGTTGTTAAAATTAATCGTTCGTTCTTATTTGCCATTGTTGAAGAAGATACCAATGCTATACTTTTCATTGGCAGAGTTTTCGATCCATCAATTTAAACTTATTAGATATGAAAACTAAATTTGCCTTTTATTCAATCATCCTTTCAATTTTCTTCGTTGTTTCTTGTAAAGAAATAATTGAAGAACCTAAGCCAATAAATATCGACCTTAAATCGAAACAACTGGTTGAAGCCGATAATGCTTTTGGGCTAGAATTGGTTCAGCAACTGAATAAAGTTGAGTCGGGCAATTTCACCATTTCTCCTTTAAGTATTTCTTTGGCACTTGCCATGACTTATAACGGAGCCAAAGGTGAAACCAAAACTGCAATGGAAGAAACACTCAAGCTTGCAGGACTTACAACGGATGAAATAAATCAATCGTACCAAAGTTTGGTGAAAGCATTGCTCGAAGCCGACGATAAGGTTACGCTAGGAGTTGCCCAATCGATATGGTACCGTGAAGGCTATAACGTACTAGATAATTTCATTAGCATAAATCAGAAATACTTCGATGCCGAAGTGAACGAATTGGACTTTGGCAGAGACGATGCGAAAGACATTATGAATGGTTGGATTGAAGACCATACCAATCAAAAAATAAAGGACATGATCACCAGAGTTGATCCATCGCATGTAATGTTTTTAATTAATGCTATTTATTTTAATGGCGATTGGCAAACCATGTTCGATAAAAGTGAAACCCGTAAGATGAATTTCTTTTCTGAATCGAAAGGAAATATCGATGTAGACATGATGATGAAGGAAGATTCTGTTCTATACACATCAAACGATTTGTTTAAAGCAATTGAACTACCCTATGGACGAGGCAATTTCAACATGCTAGTACTACGTCCGAACAACGACAAAACCTGTTCCGATATAATCGAAAATTTAACTCCCGAAAATTGGAAAACTTGGACGGAAAGTTTGCAACCACAAACAGAACTTGACATTTGGCTTCCAAAATTCAAAGACGAATACAAAATAAAATTGAACGACATATTATCTGCCTTGGGAATGGATATTGCCTTTACTCAAAGTGCCGATTTTAGTGGAATAAATGGCACTGGTGGAATATGGATCGACTATGTGCAACACAATACTTTTATTGATGTAAACGAGGCAGGAACCGAAGCAGCTGCAGCAACGGTAGTCGCAATTAAGGAATTGTCAATGCCACAGAATCCGGTATTTCATGCCGATCGATCTTTTATTTATGCCATTACAGAAAAAGAAACGGGAGCCATTTTATTTATTGGGAAAATTGACGAACCGAACTATGAATAGATAGTATCAAAATACAGGTCTCAAGTATCAAAATTTTAATTCTAATACCATTTGCGATAATGAATGGGCTATAAATTGTTTTAGATATTTTGGGTTTAGGCTAGGCAAAAAATAGAGACATAGCCAAAGCTATAGCGATATTTTTTAATGAAGTATAAACCCAAAAGAATGAAAGAATATGGCTCATTCATTGTGGTAAATGGTAACACCCAGATAACGTTGACAACTTAGGTCTTCTGTCTCGAAACAAAATACCCAATCCCTTGCTTAAAAAGGAAATGCTGCAAAAGGAACAGTCCCAATGCAGCATTTTTATATTATCTGTCATTGTACTTAAACGAATGACTACAGATTTCTTTTTTACAAATGTATCACCTCGTCGTAGGCAGCAGCAGCGGCTTCCATAAT
>JAQIBQ010000106.1 GCA_027859005.1 Prolixibacteraceae bacterium
ACCTTGCGATTTTCAAGTAAAACCGGTAATGCAATTATTAACGAATTACATGAAAGTTTAAATGAATTGAACGTTATTTTGCAAGAAGCTAAAGTACAGAGTCAAATTAAGGAAAGGTATTTTGGTGAGATATTAAAGAATATTGCAACTGGAGTAATTGTAGTAACAGAAAAGGGTTTTGTAACCGATGTAAATTCAACTGCTTTAGATTTATTGGGATTAAAAACACTTACTCATTTGTCTCAATTAAGCCGGATTGGAAGTGATTTTAAAAAGGAAATTGCTGAATTAAAGTCTGCCGAAAAGAAGATGCTTAATCTTCAAAAGAAGAATGAAAAAATTCAAGTTGTAACTCGTTGTTCTGTTATTCGTTTGAAAAATGAAGACGTAAGAATAATAACTCTTCAGGATATTCGAGGTGAACTTGAACGTAAAGAGATCGACTCGTGGGTAAAACTGATTCGTGTATTAAGCCACGAAATTATGAATTCACTGGCTCCTGTAACATCCATTGCCCAATCGTTAAAGGGAATTTGGAAGGAGAGAATAAAAATTGATCAGGCATTTTCGAAAGATAGTGATGTAGAAAGTACAATTGGTGGTTTAGATGTTATTGGCGAAAGAGGCGAGGCTTTAATTCGTTTTGTACAGTCTTATCGGATTTTAACACGCGTACCACATCCTAATTTAGCGCTAGTTAAAATTCAATCATTAGTTGAAAGCTTGAATATTTTAGTGTCTCCTTTTAACGAAGCTGAAAATATCGATATTAAAATTCATTGTCCTAAGTGCGATTTTTTAATGAACGTAGATTTACAAATGCTAATACAAGTGATTATTAATTTAGTGAAAAACAGCACTGAAGCAATAAGTAATCAGAAAGACGGTAAAGTTGATGTGTTTTTTTATCAAAAAGAAAATGAAAAAGTACATATTGAAATAGCTGATAATGGTCCTGGAATTCCCGACTATATTAAAGATGAAATATTTGTGCCTTTTTTTACCACAAAGGAAAGTGGGACAGGTGTTGGTCTTAGTTATTCTCGTCAAGTCATTCGAGCAATGGGAGGCACAATAACTTGTGAAACAGAGGTTGGAAAAACCATGTTTGTAATCAAACTTTAGGCTGATTGCGAGACTATTATCAAAACTTATTTAACAAGATTTTAGTTGAATAGAAAAACTACTCAATTATTTTCATTTCATCTAATAAATAGCCAGCACCGGCAAACTTGTCAATTAGGAATAACATATATCGCATGTCTAAAGAAATGTTGCGGCATTTTTCGGGGTCGAACATTACATCGCTCATGGTACCTTCCCAACATCGGTCGAAGTTAATGCCAACTAGATATCCGTTTTGGTCAAGAATTGGACTTCCTGAATTTCCTCCGGTTGTGTGGTTCGATGCAGCAAAACAAATGGGAAGTTCTCCGTTGGAATTTGCATATCTCCCATAATCTTTAGCGGTATATAATTCTTTCAACCTATCGGGAACGTCATAGTCGTAAATATCAGGATTGTCTTTTTCAATGATTCCTTCCAGTGTTGTATACGATTTGTATAAAGCACCATCGGCAGGTACAAACCCTTCAACTTTCCCATACGATACACGCAAGGTTTGATTTGCATCGGGAAAAATCATTTTATTCTCATTCATTTCTATTAGGGCAGCCACATATATTTGCTGATTTTTATTTATCAATTTTATTAATCGGTTGTATTCAGAAAGTACAGCTTTGTTTTGTTTTTGCTCAATTTCAAGGAATAGTTTAAATAGCTTATCCTTTTTCAGTTTTGAGTAAATTTTCTCAGCATTGTTCTTATTAACAACCTTTTTTAATTTGGTAGGTTTACTAAGTATAGACTTTGAATATGAGGCTGATAGTTTCTTTTTAGCAGTATTCTTTTCAAAATAATTGGTAAACGATGTTGCTAAAAGTGTGTCGTTTATTTCATTTTTGTACTTACTCAGTAAGGTAACAAAAACATCGTGATCAACAGCCTTCGTATAGTTTTTGAAATGTTTTTCTAAATAGATTTTTTCATAATCAACATTTATATCCTTCTTATATTCAAATGCAGAGTAGTGTCTAAATAAGCGATAAATATCCGTTCCTCGTTTTATTACTTCGTCGTAATAATCGCTCGCTTTTTGGTAAAGTGCAATTTCTGCATACAGCCTTTCAAATTCGCTCAATACATTTCCATAATTGTATTTTCGATTTTTGTCTGCATTCACCCAAATTGAAAAATCTTCTTCTCTTTTCTTTTTAACTTCTATTGCATTTAGTCTTTTCAAACCTTTTATTTCCCCTTGCCACTTTTTCCACGCATTGCTGGTTGAAGCATATTTTGCTGAGTACTTTATTCTAGTAGCAGCATCAGCTTCCATGTAGTTTTTTAAAATTGAAAGTTTCAAATCGCGAATGGCAATACGATCAGGAT
>JAQIBQ010000110.1 GCA_027859005.1 Prolixibacteraceae bacterium
ATATTAAGCCATTTAAAATCTTTTCGCGATAATAAATCAGACCATCTTCAACTACAAATTCACGATTGTTTAAAAAATACTGTACCGCATTTGGAATAGCTTGAGACAATTTCATTCAGGAAAATTTATAATATCACCATCATATAATCTATCTAATTTACTAAAAAAATGCTTACCTCATCGATCTTTATTGCTCCCATAGTTCTTGTCAATACGTAGGAATGGGATTAGAAGAAGACCTGGTATGGTACATAACAATACCCATATAAAGAATTTTTCGTAATTGAATATTTCTTGAATCCAACCACTAAGCATACCGGGTATCATCATGCCTAATGCCATTATTCCAGTAGCTAATGCGTAATGAGAAGTTTTATTTAAACCTTGTACAAAATAGATAAGATAAAGCATAAATGCAGTAAATCCGAAACCGTAGCCAAACTGTTCTATAGCAATGAAACTTTGAATTAGGAAAAAGTTATCAGGCTGAAAATGTGCCATGAAGATATAAACTAGGTCGGGTAGTTTCATAGCTAAAGCCATTGGCCAAATCCAGAACCTAAGTCCTTTTTTTGCGACTACAAATCCTCCCGAAATACCTCCAAGAACTAAGCCAATTACACCAAGAGTTCCATAAGCCCAACCTACTTGTTCGTTTGATAAGCCAAGACCACCAACCGACCTTTCATCCAATAAAAAAGGAGCGGCAAGTTTTGTAAGTTGAGCTTCGCCTAGGCGATAGAATAGCACAAAAAATAGAAATATAACTATGTTCTTCTTTTTGAAAAATGAAATAATTGTCTCGAAATATTTTGAGATAGCTTCCTTTCCATTTGATAATTTTTGTTCAGGGTCTGAAACTGGCTTTGGCAATATATATTTATGGTAAATGCCAATTGTTGAGTAGATTATGCCTGTTGCGATAAGTACAATAGTCCATGCGTCTTTTGCAGTATAATCATTGTTCATTAGTAGTCCAGTAATGTATACTAGACCTCCTTGACCAGCAATAGCTGCAATTCTCCAAGCAGTATTTCTAATTCCCACAAAAAAAGATTGCTCATGATCCTTCAATCCAAGCATATAAAATCCATCGGCAGCAATGTCGTGAGTGGCAGAGCTGAAAGCAATTAGCCAGAAGAAGATGATACTCCATTTAATAAAGGCATCAACAGGAAGTGTAAGTCCAATTGAAGCCATAAGAACACCCATTAATATTTGCGTACTTACAACCCAATATCGTTTTGTTTTTAAGTGATCGATAATTGGGCTCCAAAAGGGTTTGATAACCCATGGTAAATAGAACCATCCTGTATATAACGTTATTTGCGAATTGCTTAGTCCCAGGTTTTTATAGATAACTGTTGAGACAACAATCACTAATATGTAGGGCATTCCTTGAGCAAAATATAGACTAGGCACCCAAGTCCATGGGTTTTTTGCTGTAGAAGGTGAAGAAATATTCTGGGTTGTTTTTGATCGTTTTTTGAATAGCATATATTGGCATTAAACTTTCAGGTTGTATTTATTCTATTTTCAGGTTTTTAAAAGAACAAAAAATATGGCATTGCACAAAGGTGATATTGCCTTATCTTTAACTCGAAATAATGATTTATCAACATGAAAAAATACTTGCTACTTGCTATAATACTTGTAACAACTCAAATAGGTTTTACTCAGGGAGTTAAAAAATTGAAAATTAGTCAACAAAAGGTAGGTGATGGATTGTATAACTTTTATGCAACGAACCCGAATATCGTACCAATGCAAGTAAAAGTTTATTTTACTGAACTCGATAATATGTCAGCTTCTTGTGAGCTCCCTTATGTTTCCACAATTGATCAGGGCAAACATTTTTTATTTACGATACAGCGTGATTTCATTGATTTACCAGGCGCTTTCAACTATAAATTTACAAGCAGGATAGGAGCCTATCCAGTGAATCATGATCAAGCGGCTCGATATTTATTCCCTCTTTCAAAGGGCAAATCCACACAGGCAATTTCTTTTGATTTCACAAACAAAAGAATAGCTAATAAAATTATTTGGGGGTTTACTATGAGTGAAAACGATACCATTAGAGCCAGTAGGAACGGAATTGTTTGTTTAATTACTGAAAAACAACAAAGAGATTCAATGTGGTACGGGCAGTATACTATTACATTACTTCATAGCGATAATACTTTTGGTAAATATGAAATGATAGCCAACAACTCTTTTTTGGCAAATTTAGGTGATACTATATTTGCAGGAGATCCTTTAGCGCTTGTTGAAAGTATATCAAGGCAAAAAATTTACTCTCGTTTTTCTGTATACTTTGTTAATGCCGCTCTTGATTCTATTGATGAATATAAAATCAGGAACTTTCATTCATTTGTGAATCCTTTATTTGCAAATGGCAAAAAAAGAAACATTAAACTAAACGGAAATGATGAGTTTCTAATTGAGTAGCCAATTAACCGCTGCTTCTAATGTTGAAAATGGTCTCGATTTATAGAGATAATCTTCTTCTTGCATTAGAATAGGAAAAACAATTTGGTTTGGAGTTTCAGTTAAATATGCAAACCTCTTAAACTGGAACAAAGAAATGTTCTTTTTAAAAAAATCCGATAATTTTTTAGCTTCATACTCTTCAATTTCAATTACAGCATTTCTGCAATCAAGAATGAAACCTTTAATTTCTGAATGAACTAAATTATTCTGAATAGCTTTTTTCCAGTATTTTTCAATGTCTTTTATTGATAGAATTCCAATATATTCCATAGAAATAATACGTCCCCGCTTATCGACCCCGTAATCTATTTGCATAATTTCCTCTTAAAACCATTACAAAGAAACATTAAATTCGCTTTAAATTAATGTTATAGCTGTTTCGATTTGACGAATGGTTAAATTCGAATGTTGAATGAATATTATTAATAAATAAGCGATAATGGTGCTTGTGAAAAGCTGATTTTTGACATTGATATTAGTTTTCTTATTCTAACCTTAGAACGAAAATGCCATGGTATTATTAATCAATAATAATAAACCTACCTGTTGAAATAGATATTCTTGATGAATGAATTTTGTAGAAATATAATCCAGGTTGAAAGTTATTTCTTTCTATTCGAACACTTTGTTTATTATTTATATTTTGTGATCGAACTTTTTGTCCCGAGGAATTAAAAATTTCTAAAGTACATTGAAGTTGATCCGGATTTTCAAATTCAATTACAGCAAATACTGACCATGGGTTGGGGTATGTTTTATCTAAACTGCTAGATCTATTTTGTTTAATTTCAGTGCTTTTGTTATTTGTAATTATGTGTTTAAACTGATAGAAAATATCGTTTGTAATTCGTTGATGTAAACTGTTACTGCTATAATTCAAAACACCAACAGAATAATATTGACTTTCGTCTTCATAAAATAAACTACTTCCACTTTGGCCTCCAATACTTGTGACGTTTTTCACATATAAAGATCTGTTTGATGAATTACCATATAAAACAGGATCGATTAGTCCGTAGTTGTAATAGAGTGTGTCGCCATTGTATACTTCGGTGGAATCAAAAAAGTTAATTGTGCCCGGATAGCTTAATTTGTGAAACACTTTATTTTTGTAAAAGTTAGTATCAGTAGAGAAAGCCATACCAATCCAACCCAGTTGTTTGCCAATGGGCTCGTTTAGCTCCAGCAGTGCTATGTCATCAGAAGGATGATCATAATAAATTTTGGGGATATAGTATTTGCGAACAAAACTATTTGGAAGTAATTTCTGATTACTGGCATTGTCAAATGCAGGGGATATAAATATGCTATCACTGGCCCATACATTATTTTTTCGCCAATTCCCATTTTCATCTTTTTCGTAGTTATGGCTGTATATGCAATGGGCTGCAATTAAAACCATATTTTCGCTTACCAATATTCCAGAACAGCACCCTTTAAGTGAATCGTTTTTATGCCTAAACATCCTCATGGCTGTACGAATAGGGTAAGTATTTAGGTCAAAAAAATGATTGGCTGGTTCAAGTCTGGTAAATGAAGCATTTTCGTATAAATTATTTTGCGGAGTAGAAGAGGGGAGTGTAATGGTGTTTTCATAGGTGCCTTCATAACTTGGGGTGCTGTCAAAATTTATGGATTCATCAAATTCCACTGGCAAAATGGTTTCAATTGTTTTAGTTCTTACATCGTATGCAATAATTGTATCGGTTTGTGCAAGAGTGGTTAATGTTAACGAGGAAATGAAAAGAATAAGGACGAGTTTCATAGAAGATTAGTTTTGGTTTTTTTCTCCTTCTAAAACGAAAGTCGTTATTAAATATTGTATTGATGTTCTATCCTTAAGTGTTGTGTTTAATAAATCCAATTTTATGGTTAAGCATTTTTTTGTATAAAACCTTAAATTTAATAGATGAATTTGAACTTATAGGGTTAAGAAAACTTACACTTCATTCTAAATCTCTTTCTTTGTACAATGAATTTGAAAACCACTCCATTTCCATTTAGGGTTAATAAGTTTCCATTTTTTTACGGTTGGGTAATTTTATTTGCTGGTACGGTTGGCATTATAATGAGTATTCCTGGTCAAACAATGGGAATCTCGGTATTTACCGATTATTTAATTGATGCCTTAAGTATTGAGCGTACATCCTTAAGTTTTGCCTATTTATTAGGCACTGTTGCAAGTGGTTTATTAATTACGCGAGCGGGGAAATATTACGACAAATATGGTGCTCGTGTAATGGCCATGGGGGCTGGGTTTATTTTAGGATTAATGGTAATTGGCCTAACAAAGGTTGATGTGATGATTGATGTTGTTAGTGGTTTCTTTATTGATTCTGCTCATGAGTACATTGCCATTGCATTTTTAGTTGTTGGTTTTTTTGGTATTAGGTTTTTCGGACAAGGTATTCTGACCATGGTTAGTAGGAATATGGTTATGAAATGGTTTGAAAAACGAAGAGGCTTTGCCAATGCTATTATGGGTGTATTTGTATCGTTTGGTTTTTCATTTGCTCCACAGTTTTTTAATGGGATGATTGAGAATTTAGGTTGGCGTATTACATGGATGCAAATTGGTTTATTTGTTGCCATTGTTTTTGTTGCATTTGCTTTAGTTGTGTTTCGCGACAATGCGGTTGATTGTGGCCTAAAGCCTGATGGTAAATTGATAAAAGATAAGAATAGTAAGGGAACGTATGTTGAAAAGGAATACACCTTAAAACAAGCTAAAACTAAGTACTCTTTTTGGGTTTTTAATTTTGCTATGGCGTTGAATGCTTTTTATGTAACGGCTTTAACTTTTCATGTTGTTTCAATTTTTAATGAGGCTGGCTTTGACCGTGAAACTGCAATATCGATTTTTTTACCTGCATCGTTTATTGCTGTCTCGTTCAACTTTATTGGGGGCTGGATTAGTGATTATACCAAGCTAAAGTATTTGTTGCTTGTAAATATGGTTGGTATATTAATTTCTGGAACGGCATTACTATTCCTTGAAAATAATCAACTATCGGTTTGGGTGTTAATTACAGGTAATGGTATAATAATGGGCCTTTTTAGTGTGCTGAATACAGTTACATGGCCACGGTTTTTTGGAACTAAACACCTAGGGGCAATATCGGGTTATTCAATAAGTTATTCTGTAATTTCGAGTGCACTTGGACCTTTTTTATTTAGTCTTTCGTTGCTATACTTTGGATCTTACTTTTTTGGAGTATTATTTTGTATGGTGTCGGCTGTTGTGTTACTGTTTTTTAGTTTTAAAGCGGACAATGTTAAAGCGTTAAACGTCTGATAGAGGAAACCTAATAGTGAATGTGCTTCCTTCATTAATGGTGCTCTCTACACTAATTTTACATTCTGTTTTTCAATAAACTCTTTGCATATAATAAGTCCCAAACCAGTTCCTTTTTCGTATTCTTTATTTGCACGATATGCTTCGCCAATATTGGTTAAACTGTAGGCTATACCTGGTTTGAAATCTAATCTTGAGAAAACATTGAATTACATTACAATGTATCGTATTTAATTGCCAAGGCTAAGTTATTGGTTTTATAGTATAAATCGGCCCAATTATTATAGGCATATCCTAATTGAATTGAGTCGTTAGATGCTACACTTAATTCATAACCTTTTTCGAAATAGGGTACTGAATTATTAAAATCGTGCAGATAATTAAGGTCGATGGCTCCTCCGTAATTATATAATTCTGGAACACGAATCTTGATATTCGATTCTATCGATTTTTTAATTGCAGCCTTACCAAGTTCAATTGCAAGTTCAGGATTACGTTCTCGAATACTCCAAGTAGTGTCGGCAAGAAAATTGATCAATTGAACTTCAGGGAGTTCTTTTTTCAAAAGCAGTATTTCGTATGCTTTTACAGAAGTATTTGAAGAAGCACAAGCCTGTAATGATAAAAAAGAGAGAAGAATAATAAGAAGTCTTAATCTCATAAAAATAAATTTGCCATGTCTAAATGTATTGGAAATGATTTTTTTGGATAAAAGAGAATTGTTAAATATTTTGGAATAAGTAAATTAATTGAAAAATCGAACCATTAATCCAGGGGTGTATTTTGAGCTTTCGTAATCTATTGAGGTAGAATTTACTCGAATGGAATTATCATTTTCATCCCATCGGTAATCTTTAATAGAAAACGATAAAACATGCTGTTCAACCAACACTCCTTCGGCATAATAATAAGGTGCATTTTCAAATAAAATATAATAAGGAGAAATTGGAAGGTCAACAATTTCTAACTCATAAGTATAGGTTTTATCCGTTTCGGGATAGTAGAATTCTTGAAATCCAATTATTGATTTTATAGTATCGCCTAGTTCATTCATTTCCCCTTCAATGCTTAGTTTTAAAAAGGAATTGTTTGGGTAGCCTTCTACTATCGTATCAATATCAAATCGAAACCTATTTTGTTCCCAAGTTACAGGGTTGCTTTCTTCGTAACCTTGGTTTTCAAAGTAGAATCCGCTCCAATAAGCCAACTCATGGTCTCCACGTATATCGGCATCGAGATAAAAGCGTACTTTTTTAAATTCTTGTAAAAAACCAACAAAACTGCCATCAGAAACAATTGCTACGGCAGTAGCTTCATCAAGTAATTCATCGGTATCAGAATTGTAAAGTTCTACTGTAACTAAGTATTCACCAACTACTGAAAATTGGTGTTGTGTTGTATTGATATTAAGAATTGTGTCAATTTTTGTTCCGTCGTTGTAGTTCCAAACATAATTGATATTTGTGGGGAGTTCGCCACTTGTTGCAGCGGTTAGCGTTACAGATGTATTTGTAACTACTTCAATTGGGTTAGGGAGTATTTCAACTGTTACACTCTTTTTAAAAAATTCAAGGTTATTAATAAAATCACACGAAGAAAGTGAAATAGAAAAAAGAATGATAATACAGTATGAGAATGCATTTGTTCTAGTTTTCATAATGTGTTGCTATTGGTTTTCAATGTATTAAAGGTATAAAAAAATCCCGAACCTAAATGGAACGGGATTTACTTATATTGCATGTAGTGTTGATTTTATACGTTAAATCTAAAATGCATAATGTCTCCATCTTTAACAATGTATTCTTTCCCTTCAACGCCCATTTTACCTGCTTCTTTGCAAGCAATTTCTGAACCTAAACTTACGAAGGTATCGTACTTTATTACTTCAGCACGAATAAAACCTTTTTCGAAATCGGAATGAATAACACCAGCTGCTTGTGGTGCAGTATATCCGTTGTGGAAAGTCCAGGCTCGCACTTCTTTTACTCCAGCCGTAAAGTAGGTTTTAAGGTTTAATATACGGTAGGCAGCTTTAATCAATTTTGCCACTCCTGACTCTTTTAATCCTAAGTCTTCTAAGAACATTTGGCGCTCTTCAAAGCTATCCAATTCAGCAATGTCGGCCTCGGTGGCAGCTGCTATAATTAAAACTTCAGCATTTTCTTCTTCTGCAATTGGTCGAACCATATCAACATATTTATTGCCTTTTGTTACAGAAGCTTCGTCTACATTACAAACATAAAGCACTGGTTTGTCGGTGAGTAAATATAAGTCTGAAACCAATGCTCGGTTGGCATGGTCTAACTCTACTGTTCTTGCCGATTTACCGCTTTCCAATACTGCTTTGTAGTTTTCAAGAAGTGTTAAAATTTTTTGCGCTTGTTTGTCGCCACCTGTTCGTGCTACCTTCGCAATTTTAGTAATTCTGGCTTCAACTGTTTCCAGGTCTTTTAATTGCAACTCAATGTCAATGGTTTCTTTGTCGCGAATTGGGTTTATATTCCCATCAACGTGAGTAATGTTATCGTCGTCGAAACAACGCAAAACATGTATAATTGCATCGGTTTCCCGAATATTACCAAGGAATTTATTCCCTAATCCTTCACCTTTGCTGGCACCCTTTACCAATCCTGCAATATCAACGATTTCAACTGTTGTAGGCACAACGCGTTCTGGATTAACCAGCTTTTCCAACTCGTTCAAACGATCGTCGGGAACAGTAATAACACCAACGTTGGGTTCAATGGTACAAAATGGAAAATTGGCCGATTGCGCTTTTGCATTCGACAAACAGTTAAAAAGGGTTGATTTGCCAACATTTGGTA
>JAQIBQ010000145.1 GCA_027859005.1 Prolixibacteraceae bacterium
TACTAATTTTCTGAAAACATTTCATTAGAAAAAAAAGCAATTTTCTATTCTTTTTTGATAATCAGCAATCAATCATTCGAAAGGTATTCTTTTACAAATTCACGGGTAATGTAGTTTGAATCTGACTGACAAACTTCTACCGCAAATGAATTTGCATGATCAAGAATAGTTTTCCATTTCAATTCATCAACCGCTAACAATGAGCGAGTTTCAACTTCCTCTTTGATAAAACCAAATATTATACCTGCCGAAAAATTATCGCCAGCTCCTATTGTACTTGTTGTTTCAACAGCTTGAACAGGAATGTCCATCGAAATGGTTTTTGTTCGTAATTGAATTGGATCCGAACCATTTGTCATAATTAACACTTCAACCCCAAAGCAAGTAACTTTTGCAAATATCTCATCGGGATTTGTAGTTTCGTACAATCTTTTAAAATCCTGATTAGACTCTTTAAGCACTTTAGTTAAATGCAAATTCTCTTCGAATTTTCTACGAACTTCAATCAATTCGAATGCACCAAATTCCCGAATATTAGGATCGTAAATGGTAAGTATATTTTTATCGTGGGCTTGATTCAGAAACAACAATAAACTGTTTCGACCTTCATCACGAACGGCATTGGTTGAACCAAATATAATTCGATCTGATTTTTCTAATTCTGGAAATCGAAGAGAGGGTGTTTTTGCCGCCTTATAGAACTGATAGTCGGCATTATTATCAGAATCTAAAAATGCCATTGCCAATCGAGAGTTTCCTTCAAAACGAGTTACATAGTCACAATTAACACCATTTTCATTCAAAAACGTTAACGATAAATCCCCAATTTGATCGTTTCCCATTCGGGATATAAAACTTACAGGTATCCCTAAACGTCCAAGGCTTACTGAAGTATTCAACACACTTCCACCCACTATTGCACCTGTAGGTTGTCCATTTCGAAAAATGATATCGTAGGTAGTTTCGCCAACGGAATATACTTTATTCATTTATACGGTTGTATTTAGTGTTCAATACTTTTAAATAGTTAAGGTGATGCGCTTTCAATTGATTCGACTCGTATCGCCAAAGCCAATTTTTATGAATTGTACCAGGTGTATTCATACGTGATTTTCCATTCAACTTAAGAATATCCTGCATAGGAATAATAGCCATTTCTGCAGTTGAAGCCCATGCAAGCTCAACCATTTCATTAATTGCTTCTTTATCCTTCGTTTTAATGTAGTTTTCAGCTTGCCTTTTCTCATCACCAACAAGATCAGCCAACCAACCTACAAGGGTATTATTATCGTGCGTTCCAGTATATACAATATTACGACCACTATAATTATGTGGTAAATGAACGTTGCTTGGATCAGATGTAAATGCAAACTGAAGGACTTTCATACCAGGAAGTTTATAGGTATCGCGCAATTTTTCTACATTGGGAGTAATATCACCTAAATCTTCAGCAATTACGGGCAATTCAACCAAACGTTCTTGTAAAATAGCCAACAATTCATGGCCTTTTGCAGGTAACCATTCCCCTTTCTTTGCCGTTTCTTCTCCACGAGGTACTGCCCAAAACGATTCCAATCCTCGAAAATGATCAATTCGAACGACATTAAATAGATGAAAATTAAAATACAAACGCGAAATCCACCATTGATATTCAGTTTCTGATAATTTATTCCAATCGTAAACCGGATTGCCCCAGAGTTGCCCTTCTTCGCTAAAATAATCGGGAGGTACACCACCAAGCAAATTGGGCTCCCCTTCATCATTCAAAATAAATATTGACTGATTTCCCCAGACATCGGAACTATCGTGAGAAACATACAAAGGCAAATCACCAAATATTTGAATTCCCTTTTGATTGGCATAATTCTTTAAAAGGAACCATTGACGAAAAAACATAAACTGAACAAACTTCTCAAATTCAATTTCTTCGTTCAATAATAAAGAGAATGAATTTAAACTTTCGGTGTTTCGTTTTCTTAGATCAGTATCCCAATTATTCCATGCTTTGCCTTTAAACTTGTTTTTACACGCTGTATATAAAGCATAATCACCTAACCACCAATTGTGTTCATTCTTGAATGTTTCAAATTCATTTTGAAAATCACAATCATTTTTGCGAACAAAACGTTTGTAAGCCAAATGCAAAATTTCACTTTTATAAAAACGTACTTTATTATAATCTACCGTTCTTTTTGAAAAAGAAGGCACATCACTCAATTCACTATCAAGTATTAAATCCCATTCTAGTAATTTTTGCAATGAGATAAACATTAATTCACCTGCAAAAGCGGAATAAGCCTGATATGGAGAATTACCTGGACCAATAGGCCCTAAGGGTAGAATTTGCCATTTTGAACATCCACTTTCTACCAATTGATCTACAAAACGATAGGCTTCAACTCCGAAATCACCAATACCATGAACCGATGGTAAGGAACTAATATGCAACAATACTCCACTTTCTCTTTTCAACTCCATATGATTCAAATAAGCTCCAATTTTAAAGATTTCAAAAATATAAATCTTTATTCTAAAGCCGAATTGCTAGGCAATATTAGATGATCCAAAATCTAAAAAACATGATTTAAACTCACTCCAATCAATATTTATAGATCAAATTAAAGAACAAGCATGTTTACTTGTAAACAAGAAAAATACAAAAAGCTAGATTTAAACCTATTTGGGAAAAATCACACAATAATCAAAAATTAATATTGAGGTAACACAAATTTGTGTTATACAGCATATATTTGCAGAACAATTCAAACAAATAATTCATTTGTTCGAATGCCAGTGCTAACTGGCAATTTTCATAGTTAGGTTTAGTTAGATTAGTTAGTTTAAAGGGATAGATGATTTTCTATCCTTTTTTTTGTTTTCACTAAAATGAATATGAATAATACGACATAATAAACTCAAAAAATCTTAAAATTGTAACAAATATTATTTTTTCGGAAAGTGTTAATTCCAAATATTTAATAAAAATTTTGAACCACTACTATGTTAGTAAAAGACTGGATCAAACAAGCCATTAAACCTGAAGAAAACGAAAAGTATCTTCAAAATGGGAATGACTTTATAAACGATGATGAATTGCAAAGTGCTTTAGAAAAGAATGTTTCTGCTTCGAAAGAAGAAATTAGAGCAATTATTGCAAAGTCAAAAAGTATTCAAGCACTTAGCATTGATGAAACTGCGAAATTGCTTCATGTTAAAGATCCAGAACTGTGGAACGAGATTAACACTGCTGCCCTCGAAATAAAGAAAAAGGTATACGACAACCGTATTGTATTCTTTGCTCCCATGTATTGCTCCAACTTATGTGTAAATAATTGCTCGTATTGCGGTTTTAGAAGCGAAAACAAAAACGAAGTCCGGAGAGTACTCACTCAAAGCGAAGTTGTAAAAGAAACTGAATCGGTTTTAGATAATGGTCATAAGCGAATGATCATGGTTTATGGAGAGCATCCTAAAAGTAATATCGATTATATGGTTGAAACCATAAAATCTGTTTATTCAGTTGAAAGAAAAGCACCAGTGAGTGGAAGAGTTACATCAATACGAAGAGTAAATATTAATGCTGCTCCAATGATTGTTGTTGATTTAAAAAAGTTAAAAGAAACAGGCATTGGTACGTATCAAGTATTTCAAGAGACCTATCACAAAAAAACCTATGCGCAAGTACATCCACCTAAAACACTGAAAGGAAATTACCAATGGCGACTTTACGCTTTGCACCGTGCACAAGAAGCAGGAATTGACGATGTAGCTATAGGAGCCTTATTCGGATTATACGATTGGCGTTTTGAAGTATTAGGCTTAGTTGCTCATGCAGCAGAACTTGAAGAAAAATTTGGCGTTGGACCACATACTGTATCTGTACCACGTTTAACTCCAGCGTCAGGATCGCTGCTAAGCACAAAATCGAAATACCTGGTCAACGACGATGATTTCAAAAAATTAGTAGCAGTATTACGTTTGGCACTTCCCTACCCTGGGTTAATAATTACAGCACGTGAACAACCTGAAATAAAAAAAGAAATCATTCAATTGGGATGTACTCAAACCGATGCTTCAACTAAAATTGGAATTGGTGCCTACCAAGAATGTAAAGCCGAAGAAGAGTTGAATTCGGAACAGTTTACGATTGGTGATCCTAGAAGTCTTGATTCAATTGTACGCGAAATGGCTGAGATGGGACTGATATCTTCATTTTGCACAGCTGGTTATCGATGTGGCAGAACAGGAGATACTATTATGGGCATGCTCAAACATTGTGTTGAAGGGAAATTCTGCAAATTAAATGCTGTACTTACTTTCCGCGAATACCTTAATGATTACGCCTCTCCAGAAACAAAAGCATTGGGTGAAAAACTAATTGAAAATGAAATTGGTCAGATCCGTAACGAGAAATTCTTCATGAAAAACAATGGAAAATTATTCAATGAATTCATGACGAATTATGAGAAAATAAAAAAGGGGAAACGAGACATCTACATTTAATTTAATCGGAATTTATTTGATAAATAACGTCAGCTCGATATAAGTAAAAATAGTATAACACTGAAATTCAGACATTAAAAAAGAATTCTTCGGTTATGGCAGAGCTGACAAGTCATTTGTCATTATAAAAAAGTCATTTATTGACTCTACGTTTAATTTCCTTATTGACCAATGAATAAATTATGTTGTAGTCTGAAAATAAAACACTAAGAGACTTGCTTAGGTGATCTCACGTTAAATAAGAAAGAAAAATCAAGGATTAAATCCCGAAATGAGTTTTAAGTTTTCCTACTTAGGAAAAGTATTCTCAAGATTATTTATTAAACTTTCCAATTCATATTGAACCAAATCATATTGATTATCATGCATCTTGAATATCACATTTACACCTTTACTTGTTGAACAATAATTATAATTGAC
>JAQIBQ010000178.1 GCA_027859005.1 Prolixibacteraceae bacterium
TTAGTTTACTTACGAACAACGAAGATTCTTTTGCTCAATTAATTCTACAACAAGCAAAGAATCAAAATGAAAAGCTATTTGAAATCGCTTAAACTATTAAACCTCCTCGTTGGTTTCCGTGTTAAGTGTTTTTAATGGTTAAAAATCACAAATGAAAAGGGTTATCAGCCAATTTCCATTATTTTTGCGTTACAAACATTTACAATGAAGTATCTTATTATTATCATATTTCTTTTATCATTCATTTTACCCTCAGCAGGGCAACAAATAAATGAGACGCAAAGTAAAGCTCAGCTTGCATCATCTTACTATCGTGGAAAAGAATATCAAAAATCGGCCGAATTATACCTCGAATTGCATTCCTCCACAAAAATGGCGCACTATTTCGATTATTATATTAATAGTTTGATATTTCTGAAAGAATATAAAACTGCTGAAAAAGCACTAAAAAAAGAAATACGAAAAACGAAAAATAATAACCTTGAAATCACTTTGGGATACATGTACAAAGAGATGGGGGATTTGGAAAAATCGAAAGAAACCTACGACCATGTAATAAAAAACCTCAAGAAAAGTAAAGGTGTAATTGTAAGTGTTGGAAACAACTTTCACAACCGTCGAGAGTTTGAATATGCCGAAAAAACGTATTTACGAGGTCGTGAAATTCTTGAAGGTGAAATGTTTCATAGCAACCTAGCATCGGTTTACGCATACTTGCGCAATTACAATAAAATGATGACCGAATATTTAGCTTTGGTTAAAACCGACGAAAAAAATGTGAATATTGTACAAAGCAGGTTAAATTCAATACTTCGTTACGATTTTGACAACAGTTTGCGTATAACAATTAAACAAGAAGTAATTAAAAGCATACAAGCCAATCCTGAAATAATTGCCTTTAATCGCCTATTAATATGGATGTTCATTATTGAAAAAAATTACGAACAAGCACTAATTAATTCAATTGCACTGGATAGAAGAACAAAAACAGAAGAAAACAACATTCTAAATTTTGCTAAAGGCGCTTCAAAAACCAAACTTTACAATGTTGCACTTACTGGCTTGGAATACCTAATAGAACGAAAACCAGAAGTTTTAAATATTGAAAATGTAAAACAAGAGATTGTTACAACTGAATACCTTCGATACATTAACTCGCCAATTGAAAAACGCATCAATAATCAGTTGTTAATTGACAAATTTGAATCAACATTAAATGAAATTGGATACAAAGCAGCAACATCAAATCTCATAAAAATATATGCCCACTTTCTATCTTTCTATTTAGACCAATCAGAAGAAGCCATCAAAGTTATTGAACGTGCTCTTTTAAGCCGCGATTTAAATAACCTACAACGCTCCACGCTCCGTATTGAGATGGCAGACATACATGTATACAACAACCAACTTTGGGAAGCAACATTTCAGTATGCTCAAATTATTGATGCAAATAGAGAAAATCAATTGGGCGATGAAGTGAAATTAAAGAAAGCCAAATTAGGATACTATTTGGGCGATGTTATATGGGCACGAGGAATGCTCGACGGCTTAAAAGCCAGTACTTCGAAACTGATTGCAAACGACGCAATGGAACTTTCCTTATTGATTTCTGCCAATTACGATTTGGATACTATCTCTGAACCAATTGAGCTTTTTGCAAAAGGAGACTTATTTATATTTCAGAATAAAGATTCATTAGCTTTTGCAACTTTC
This sequence comes from Prolixibacteraceae bacterium, assembly GCA_027859005.1. GTDB lineage: Bacteria > Bacteroidota > Bacteroidia > Bacteroidales > Prolixibacteraceae > Roseimarinus. The sequence goes on from JAQIBQ010000178.1 coordinate 1,714, forward strand.
GACTCAATAACCGTGAAGTATCCCAATCATTCCTTAAGCGATAAGATTTTACTTCGTAAAGCACAAATTTGTGAAATGCGTTTCGATTTTGAATCAACCGCAGCTTTTTACGAAACAATTATTAAAACTTATTCCTATTCAACTTCGGCCGACGATGCAATGTATAAGCTTGCAATGTTATACGAAAATGAGCTTAACAATACTGATAAAGCACAAGAATTGTACAAACAAATATTGCTCGATTATCCAGGTAGTATATATGTTTCCGATGCACGAAACCGATACCGGAACTTAAGAGGCGATTATCAGGAAAACCAGGAAAAAACGCCCTATGAGTCGCAAGAGTTTAACCTCAACTAGTTTCAAACATCAAAATAGCGAAAAGAAAGCAACTACATTTGCCTTTATTACGGTGGCGTTTTGGTCTACTGTTGCAACAGCATTTAAAATTGGATTGAAAGACCAAGCTCCGAGTCAGTTAATTTTTATTGCATCGTGTGTTACCGTCCTCATCCTTTTTGTATCATTATTCATTACAAAACAGTTCACTCAAATTTTTAGAATTTCTACCAAAAACTTACTACTTACCTTACTCTTAGGCATTTTAAATCCATTCGCCTATTACATTATATTGTTCAAAGCCTATTCACTTTTACCGGCTCAAGTTGCACAGCCCTTGAACATGATTTGGCCCATTGTGTTAGTAATACTATCGGTGCCAATCTTGAAACAAAAATTAAATTGGAAACAATTGGTCGCTTTAGCAATAAGTTTTGCAGGTGTATTTGTAATTTCATCACAAGGTGATTTTTTCAGCCTTAAGAAGTCAAATCCAATAGGTATTGCTCTTGGCTTATCGAGTGCATTTATTTGGTCGTTTTATTGGCTAATAAATGTTCGTAGCCAAGTTCCAGAACTAATAAAACTATTTCTTAGTTTTTTATTTGGCACAATTCTTCTTGCATTATATTTGTGGCTTACTTCTAATTTCAACCTAAAAATAAACAATGGTTTTTATGCCGGGTTATACATTGGATGTTTCGAAATTGGTTTTGCATTTATACTTTGGATAAAGGCTTTGTCCTTAACCAAACACAATGCCCGTATTGCCAATTTAATTTACATTGCTCCTTTTGTTTCACTAATTTTCATCCATTATATTCTGAAAGAAGAAATCTATATCACTACCATTGTAGGTATATTTTTTATAATTTCAGGCATCTTGTTTCAACAAACATCAAAAACACAAACAGATGATTAAATTTTCTACCCAAAGAATAAGAGCAATAGTCACTGCACTTATTTTTATTGCCATAATGCTGTTATTGCATTCATGCAACTTATTTGAAAAACCAGAAAAAGATACTAGTTCCAACGATTATATATACGAAACATTCAACAAAGTCTATTTGTGGTACAATGAAATTCCTGAAATAGAACCTAATGATTACGAAACAAATGATCTACTATTAAATGCGATTAAAGTAGAAAAAGACAGGTACAGTTTTATCGGATCACTTGAGTTTTATAAAAATTTTCTTGAAGCAGGAGAGTCAACAAGTTTTGGTGCCGAATTCGTTATTGATATCGACAATCAGATTAAAACAAAAATTGTCTATTCTAATTCACCCATGGGTAGGAATGGTGTTGAACGAGGCTGGATTTTACAAACAGTAAATGGATACGATATTTCGAACCTTGATAAAGTTAATGAAGCACTAAACGCCGAAGGACTTACCGATTTCGTATTTGTAGATTTTGATGGGATAAAACATGCATTCTCTGAGCAAAGAGAAGTTATCGTAAACGATGGGGTTATACATAGCAGCATTTATGAAATTGAAAATCATAAAATTGGATATTTTGTATACGACTCTTTTATTAAAAATTCAGAAGTAAAATTAGAAGAGATTTTTGCTAAATTCCAAAGTGAAAACATTACTGATATAGTGGTAGATTTTAGGTACAACGGAGGTGGATATACAGACATTGCTTATTCTTTAACAGGCATGTTGGGTGGAGATGCCGTGAAAGGAAATGTAATTGCCTATGAAATATTCAACGATAAATTAAGCGATCGGAACAATACTCAAATTTCGGAGTACAATGGTCCATCTATTAATGTAGATAGAATTCATTTTATTACAACGGAGAACAGCGCATCGTCAAGCGAAGTAGTAATCAATAGTTTGCAGCCCTATAAGGAGGTAACACTAATTGGTAGTAAAACATATGGGAAGCCTTATGGCATGTACTTTATCGACATTGAAGAATTTGATTTAGCTATATTCCCTGTAAGTTTGAAAACCACCAATAGCGAGGGTTTTGGAGATTATTCAGATGGCATTTCTGTAAACATTCAAGAAAATGATGATTTTTCGCATAATTGGGGTGATCCCGAAGAATTGATGTTTAAAGCGGCTATAAATTCAATATTGGATGAAACGTTTGCTTTATCTTCGAGAATAAAAAGCATGAACATCAATAATCAACGCCCTTTACAAGCAAGAAAACGAATTCCTTTAAGCATTTATAAATGAAAGATTCTCGAATAATTTTAGGAATTGACCCTGGTACAAACGTTATGGGTTATGGCTTGTTAAAAGTAGAAAACAAAAAAACTACCGTCATTACAATGGGAGCTATTACAACAGTTAAACTTTCAACACATTACGACAAACTCAAGTACATTTTTACCCGTGTACTTGCTGTTGTTGACGAATACAAACCAGACGAAGTAGCATTAGAAGCACCTTTCTTTGGAAAAAACGTACAATCAATGCTAAAGTTAGGACGAGCCCAAGGGGTTGCAATGGCTGCCGCTTTGTACAGAGACTTACCAATATTTGAATACGCACCACTTAAAGTTAAGCAGGCAATTACAGGCATGGGACGTGCCTCAAAAGAACAAGTAGCTTACTTCCTTCAAAAAATGTATGGACTAACCGATTTGCCCAAAGACCTTGACGCAACCGATGCTTTGGCGGTAGCGTTTTGCCACTACCTCCAAAGTGGTAAAATAAAACAAGAAAAAGCATACAGCGGCTGGGGTGATTTTATAAAGAAGAATCCGGGAAGAATAAAAAAATAAAAGTTGAATCATCAGCCAACGCTTCACTTTTAGTGAAATCGTAAATAAGTTACAATGAAATATCAAGGCACAAAAAAAGCGACCTAAGTCGCTTCATTTTATAATTGATCTACAATTGTTTTTCTAATCTCTTCAAACTCATCAGGAGTAAATTTCTTTTTCGGATTTTTAAAGTTGATATCTGCTTCACTTTGCATGGGCACCAAATGAATGTGTGCATGAGGAACTTCTAATCCTAAAACAGCCACACCAACTTTTTTACACGGAATGGCTTTGTCTAATGCCAAGGCAATTTTACGAGCAAATGCTTGTAAACCCATGTAAGTTACTTCATCAAAGTCGTAAATATAATCGACTTCCTCTTTGGGGATTACCAATGTATGACCTTTAGCCAAAGGGAAAAGATCTAAAAAAGCATAGAATTTTTCGTCTTCCGCAATCTTATACGATGGAATTTCTCCGTTTATTATTTTGGTAAATATTGTACTCATGGTTAGATTGATATTTCAACTATTTCGAATGGAATAACACCCGATGGTACTTGTATTTCAACCTCGTCTCCAACTTTTTTTCCTAACAAACCTTTTGCAATTGGTGTTTGAATTGAAATTTTACCAGCTTTTAAATCAGCCTCAGTTTCAGAAACAATGGTATATTTCATTATCGCATTATTCTTCTTATTCTTAATGGTCACAATATTTAGAATTTGAACCTTCGATGTATCAATCTTCGTTTCATCTATAATGCGTGCATTGGCAACCTGCGATTGCATAATAGAAATTCTAGCTTCAAGCATTCCTTGAGCATCTTTTGCTGCATCGTATTCAGCATTTTCAGAGATATCTCCATTTTCAATGGCTTCGCCTATTTGTTTTGAGATTGCAGGGCGTTCAACTTTCATTAGTTGGTCAAGCTCTTGCTTCAATTTTTTTAAGCCTTCGGCTGTCATATAATTAATTTCTGACATAGTATTTTATCTTTGGGTTATGGGTAAAAAAAATTAGAATCCCGATTACAAGAACCGAAACTCCAATGCGACTACAAAAATAAACAAAATTTTTAACTCTTTTTTATTCGAATCTAAACTGAAACGAACAACTCAGTGTTATTAAACATCTTAACTGTATTTCCGATTTAATATTTCGGTAAAAACAATTGCTTTTCTTAAATCAAAATCGATCACAGATTCTTTATTCCCTATTTCACTTTCTTTTATGGTTTGAATATTTTCTTCAGATTCAACTTTAGATTTTACAAAATGTGAAGTTTCTTTTTTAACCGATTTAGCTTTCTCTTCGGGTCCAATTACACCTTGATGCTTTTTATAAAGATCTGTTCGAGATGAAATGGGTTCATACTTTTTTGTGTCAACTGCCTCTTTAACAGGCTCTACTTCTGCGGCCATTGCAGCTGACTGCTCGTATGGATCCTCACTTTCATCCTCACCTGATAATTTTTCCATCCAACTCAAAAAATCATCTTTGCGAGTAGCTTGTTGTGGTGCTGAAATATTTTTCGATAAAGAACGTTTTTTCTTTTTGCGCGAAGCAGCACCAACAATTGAAATTGCTATTACTATTAAAAAAGGAATTAGATCATCCATTTGGAGCGAATTAAATAGTTAATTTTGTTTCGATTTTAAAATTAATAAAAATGAGGGTTCTTCCTGTAGTAAAAACGTTTTTTTCCATAATAGCTTTAATTCTTCTACTACAATTGTATGGGTGTAATGAAAAACAGGAATATATACCTTATGTCCCAGTTCAATTTACTGTCGATTTAAACAGGTTTAACGATCTAACTTCAACTGGCTTCTCCATGTTGTATCCTCAAGCAGGTTATGGTGGAGTAATAATTTATTGTCAGTATTACGATATTGCAACACCATCGAATTCACTCTACTACACATACGATGCAACTTGTACGCTAGAAGTTAGTGACTCTTGTTCAGTTGTTAACGAAGGAAATGGTTTAAATGCGGTTTGTCCTTGTTGTGGTTCAACCTATAACCTCATGGATGGTTTTCCCATAAACGGAGAAGCTCCTTACGCCTTAAAGGAATACAACATTAGTTTATTCGATAACATGTTGCACATTACCAACTAAACAATTCTCAAGTCGTTTCTACATATAATGTTAAATAGTTTCTAGTTAACCTTTGTTAGTGAAAAAAATATATTTTATATTAGCCACAAGTGTAAAAATTTAAAAAACCGTCATAGTACCCACTGTAGATACTGTGAAACTAACAAAATAAAACATGAAGAAAATACTTTTAATTATTTTGCTCAGCACAGCATTGTTTAGTTGTAGAACAACTTTTGACCAAACATTATTAAGACCTACTGAGGGCACAATAAACCCGTTACTTCCTCGCCTTGGGATTCAAGAATATACCGATGAAATAAAATATGCTTACGGCAATCAAATAACTTCCAATTCCAAAATGTTTACACTTTTTGAGCGTGAATTGGAGAATATTTGTCATCAACGCGGAGACATAAAAGGACAGATTGAACCCATTATCAGCATAAATGAGGCAAATGTAAACTATGGACTTTACTACTTATCTATCTTAACTGGTTTTTTACCAAATTTTGTAGGAATGCCTTTTTACTCTAGTACATACCAGCTAGAAGTTGAATTTAGAATAACCGATTTGAATGGAGACAAAATTTGGAAAAAGTTATACTATGATAAGAAGAAAATTTATTATGGATTATATTACAACTGGGACAAAAGAGGTGATGAAATGATTATGAAGATATATCGACAAATGATTACAAACTTCAAGAAAGACCTTCAAAAAGATGTCAATCAAATAGCTAGCGACTTATCATAGTCAAATTGAAACCAAAAAAAAAACGCCGCACAAATGTACGGCGTTTCTAATATCTAATACATCTAGAATTTTAAAATCTAATACCTATAATGATCAGGCTTGTATGGACCTTCAACAGGAACACCAATGTAATCAGCTTGATCTTTCGACAAGGTAGTAAGTTTCACACCAATTTGCTCTAAGTGTAAACGTGCAACTTCTTCGTCTAAGTGTTTTGGTAAACGGTACACATCTAATTCATAATCTTTGGTGTACAATTCAATTTGCGCTAAGGTTTGGTTGGTAAAAGAGTTACTCATCACAAACGAAGGGTGACCTGTAGCACAACCTAAATTAACCAAACGACCTTCGGCCAATAAGTAAATGCAATGTCCGTCGGCAAATGTATATTTATCAACCTGTGGCTTGATGTTTAATTTTTGAATTCCAGGAAGTTTTTCCATTTTACTTACCTGTATTTCATTATCGAAATGACCAATGTTACAAACGATGGCTTGATCTTTCATACCAGCTAAATGCTCAGCAGTAAGGATGTCTTTATTTCCGGTAGTGGTTACATAAATGTTTCCTTCTGCAATTGCTTCTTCCATTGGTTTCACTTCAAAGCCTTCCATGGCAGCTTGCAACGCACAAATTGGATCAATTTCGGTTATAATTACACGAGCTCCGTATGAACGCATCGAATGCGCACAGCCCTTACCCACATCGCCATAACCAGCAACAACCACAACTTTACCTGCTATCATTACATCGGTAGCACGTTTGATACCATCGGCTAAACTTTCGCGACATCCGTATAAATTATCGAATTTCGATTTCGTAACTGAATCGTTTACATTAATGGCAGGGAATAATAATCTTCCTTCTTCCATCATTTGGTACAAACGATGAACTCCAGTGGTGGTTTCTTCAGAAACGCCTTTCATGTTTTTTGCTACACGATGCCAACGTTGTGGATCGGCAGCCAAAGCTAGTTTCAGTGCCTTGAACAATTCAACTTCGTCTTGAGCTTCAACTTTTTGATCTAAAATAGATGCATCGTTTTCAGCGTCGTATCCTACGTGTAGCATCATGGTAGCATCACCACCATCATCGACAATTAAAGTAGGGCCTTCGCCATTACCAAAATCAAGTGCACGTTCGGTACACCACCAGTATTCTTCTAGCGTTTCACCTTTCCAAGCAAAAACAGGAACACCTGACGCGGCAATTGCTGCTGCGGCATGATCTTGAGTAGAGAAAATATTACAACTTGCCCAACGTACGTCGGCGCCCAATTCAACCAATGTTTCAATTAAAACAGCTGTTTGAATGGTCATGTGCAACGATCCCATGATGCGTGCCCCTTTTAAGGGTTTCGACTCACCATATTTTGCACGAAGTGACATTAGTCCCGGCATCTCCTTTTCAGCTATGTCCAACTCTTTACGTCCAAAATCGGCTAAGCTTATGTCTGCTATTTTGTAATCCATTTTAGTATATATTCTAATTGTTATCCCTAAAAATTTGGGTGACAAAGATAAGTCACCAAAATGAGTTAAAAAAGTTTCTATATCAAAACATTATTGCATGCAAGAAAGATCAAGTTGGGCAAGAATTTTTATCACATTTATTTGATCTTGCTTCAATTGGGTCTTTAAATCATTAAGTCCATCAAACTTCTTTTCATCTCGAATTCGATGATGAAAACAAATGGTCACTTCTTGCCCATATATATCTTCATTAAAATCGAAAATATGTGCTTCAATAGTCCGATGGTCGGCATTTGTATCAATGGTTGGACGAATGCCGATGTTCAACATTGCACGATAAATTTTATCATTTACAGCTAATGTTATGGCATAAACACCTTCGGCAGGAATTATTTTATGTGGATCGGTTGTTTCAATATTTGCAGTAGGGAAACTAATTTTACGTCCAATTTGATTTCCTGTAGCAACCTTACCATTAATTGTAAAGGCATACCCTAAATATTTTTTTACTTTATCAACTTCACCTTTTTGCAGCGCATTTCTAATTATTGAAGAACTTATGTCTACTGCATCAATTAGTAATGCTTCAATTTTCCGAACCTCAAAATTGAGTTTTTTCGATAATTCTATTATGTTTTCAAAACTACCTTCGCGGTTCTTCCCCAATCGGTGGTCGTGTCCAACAACTAAGATTTTCATCCCCATCTTTTTGATCAAAACCTCTTCGATGAATTCTTCGTAAGACAAAGCTGCAAACTCTTTCGTAAAAGGGTAAACCATCATATGATCGATGCCCGCTTTTTCTAAACGCCTTGTTTTTTCATCAAGTGTTGTTATTAATCGCAAGTTCGAATTGTCGGGTGAAATAACTAATCGAGGATGTGGATAAAAAGTGAACAAAACACTTTCACCATTAATTGCTTGAGCAATTGAATTTAACTGGTCAATTACTTTCCGATGGCCCAAATGAACGCCATCGAATGTACCTATTGTAATAACAGGATTTTTAGCAATAAAACCATCTATACCTTGGTGTACTATCAATTTAGTATCTTTTAAAAGAGCTGCAAATTTAAGTATTTTGTTGGATTGACATTTAGAGAGTCTTAAAAAATGTTATAACAGGGCTGCCTGTCTCTTAAATTATTATTTTTGCATCAAATTCGAAAAAAGAAAAATGATTAAAAGAATATTAGGAATACTATTAATTGCAGTCGCAGTTACTTCGTGCTCAAAATCTGAGAACTTCTCAATTGTGGGTACAATTACAAATTCAAATAGTGAAATGATTTACTTAGACAATCTAGGAATAAGTGGATCAACACCTTTCGATTCTTCTAAAATTGATAGCAAGGGAAATTTCAAGTTGAGTGGCGCCATTAGTCATCCCACTTTTTTCCTGTTAAGATTGAACAATCAAAAATTCATAACCCTATTGGTTGATTCATTAGAAGAGATTAATTTTTCAGCAGACTATATTAACTTTTCGAACGATTACAAAGTTGAAGGTTCATTTGGATCTCTTAAAGTGAAAGAGTTGAACCAACAATTGGCAAAAACAAATAATAAAATTGATTCAATAAAATCGTTGCTTACATTGTGTGTCGACAATAGGAATTATACTACTGAACGTGAACAATGGTTAAAAGAAATGAATAGTGTTTATACTCAACAGAAAAATTTCTCAAAAACATTTATCACTGAGAACCCATTTTCGTTGGCTTCAGTTTTAGCCATTTATCAAAAATTTAATAATGGAAATTACATTGTACAAGACTTACAAGCTCTAAAAGTTGCTGCTTCCGCGTTGCATTCAATGTATCCAAATTCAGTGCATGCTCAAACGTTGTACAAAGACACTCAAAAATTGGTTCGCAACATTAAGAACCAAGAGATGACCGAATTCATAGAGCAATACGGGAAAAACTCACCTGAAATTATACTATCCAATACAAAAGGCGATGATAAAGCCCTATCGGAGTTAGAAGGAAAAATAGTATTGCTTCAATTTTGGTCTGCTCTTGATGAAACGAGCAGGGTAGTAAATAAAGTATTGAAAGAAAATTACACGAAATACAACGCTAAGGGATTCGAAATTTATCAAGTGAGTGTTGATACGAATAAAGAAGAGTGGTTAAAGGCCGTAAAACAGGATCAATTAACTTGGACAAATGTTGGTGATATGCAAGGAAGTATTGACGCACTAAATAGCTACAATATTAAAAGTATTCCATCTAATTATTTACTCAATCGTGACGGTAGCATTATTGCTCGAAACATAAAAGGCCCTGAAATCTACAAGAAACTTAACGAAATTTTGAACTAATCAATAGCAATATTCGATAGTATACACCCTGTTTTCACTTACTGAGTGTTTTTTTGTGTACGTTATCTGTTTTTTCCTAAATTGCACCCGTTTTTAAAAAAAGTGTAACCTTTACATTGGTTAAAAAGAGAACATATTTCATTTCAGATGTCCACCTTGGGGCACCAGCTTTAAAGAATAATCGAGAACGCGAAAAGTTATTTGTTAACTGTTTGGAGAAGATTGCTGAAGATGCTGATGCCATATACTTACTTGGGGACATTTTTGATTACTGGTACGAATATAAAAAAGTTGTACCAAGAGGTTTTGTGCGTACTTTAGGTAAAATCGCAGAAATAACCGACAGAGGAATTCCTGTTCACTTTTTCACAGGAAATCACGACGTATGGGTATTCGACTATTTACCAGAAGAGATAGGTATAATTGTTCACCGCGAGCCATATGAAGTAACAATAAATAACAAAACATTTTTTCTAGCACATGGTGATGGCTTAGATCCAAAAGAGAAAGGTTATTTGTTTCTCAAAAAACTTTTCACATCTAAAACAGCACAATTTTTATTTTCTCGTTTGCATCCAAATTTTGCTTTTTGGTTGGGCCATAATTGGTCGAAACACAGCAGGATATCGAAAGGCCTTGAACCAGAGAAAAGTACAGGATTAGAAAATGAAACTGTTGTGACATTTGCGAAAAGGTATTGCGAAAAAAATGAAATAGATTACTTTATATTTGGTCATCGTCATATTTTATTGAATGAAGAAATTAAACCAAATACGAAGGTTATGATATTAGGCGAATGGATAAACTATTTTTCATACGCTGTGTTTGATGGAAAAAACTTAGAATTAAAGAAATTCACTAATTAGATTTTGTGAGTACAACATTATGAGTAAAAATATTTATACAACTATTATTGGTTCAGGAAGCTACATTCCTGAGTTATTAATGACGAATGATGATTTTTTGAATCACGAATTTTACGATCCAAAAGACAATAAAAAATTCGAAAAAACAAATGAAGAAATCATTGAAAAATTCAAGGTGATAACCAACATTGATGAACGACGTTGGGCTAAGGAAGATCAAATGACTTCTGATTTAGGTGCTCTTGCTGCAAAAGATGCTTTGGAAAGTTCAGGTATTGACCCTGACTCTTTAGAATTTATTATTGTTGGGCACAACTTTGGAGACATAGCACACGGCACAAACCGCTCAATGCTAATCCCAAATCTTGCTGCCAGAGTAAAACAACACCTTAATATTAAAAAGCCTTCAATTGTTGCTTTTGATATTGTTTCTGGATGCCCTAGTTGGGTTCAGGCTATGATTGTAGCAAATTCTTTCATTAAATCGGGAATCTACAAAAGAGGTCTAGTTGTTGGTGCCGATGTAAACTCACGTGTAGGGGATCCTCATGACCGTGATTGTATGATTTTTGCCGATGGTGCAGGTGCTGTTATTGTTGAAGCTACAGAAAGTGAAACTCCCGTTGGAATTCTGTCTCACGCCGAACGTACCGATGCTGTTGATTGGGCAGAGATATTAATTCAAGGGCCATCTATTAAACCAGATACCGATGAAACATTCCGATACATTAACATGCAAGGGCCTAAGGTTTATATATATGCGATTCAAAATGTACCTGGCATTGCTAAAGAAGCCTTAGATAAAGCAGGTATTGAACTCGGAGATATTAATAAGGTTTTGATTCATCAAGCAAACCAGAAATTAGACGAAGCAATTTGCCAGCGTTTAATGAGATTATATAAAATGAAAGGTTCTTCCAAAGACATTATGCCAATGACTATTAATAAACTGGGAAATACATCGGCTGCTACTATACCAACCATGTACGACCTAATTAAAAAAGGCAAAATGGAAGGACATGAGATTAAAAGTGGCGATAATCTTATCTTCACTTCTGTTGGAGCAGGAATGCAAATAAATGCTGTAATTTATAAAGAGCTATAAAAAATAGATCGTTAGATTTTTAGATACTAAAAATTAAATTATTGCAAATGCATTCACAATATGCATCCTGATAAAATTTAATAGTATCAATATGAATCACACAAAACAAATAGCGAACTATTATAAAAAATATCTTATAAAA
>JAQIBQ010000188.1 GCA_027859005.1 Prolixibacteraceae bacterium
ACTACAGGCCGCTTTTTCTGGGCATCACAAACGATTCCATATCGAGCGGGACGAGTTCAACGATTTTTCGCGTTATATGTTTGCTTTCGACGAAGTTCCAGCCTACAAAGATTACTTAAGCGAGATGCTCAATAAAAAAGGCTTCTTCGAAAACCAATCATTCAAAATGCTTTTCGACAAGGGTACTTCGTTAAACGACTTATATGTGAAAACGAAAAAAACCTACGAAACATGGATGGGCAAGCAAAGTACGCGCGAACAGGATGCCGAAAAATATACGCTGCCTAACTATCAAAAGATTTTTGACGACCAAATGTTTTACATTAACCTTTCTCATTTTATCACCTATTTGGAAACTAAATCGAAACTGGATAGCGATGGCCAGCATATAAAATTCAAAGCACTGGAAAATTCGCAATACTTGATTGGCCAATACTACTATGCTCAAAAACTGGAGAAGAACGAATATAAAACCTGCCGCAAATTATACAATAAGCTCAATGCAACCCGGCTCGAAGATGCTCTGCTTTACGAAATGACCATGCGTTATCTGAAAATTGATCCTCAAATTGCACAGAAAGCAAAAACACAGCTTACAAACATTTTAACGCAAGACATTGAATTTGAAGTAACGAAAGCCGAAACACTTTTGTATAAACTTATTGTGCCATTTAATAAAATCGATTCGTTTGTTGAGTTAAAGAACAGGCAAAATGACGACGAGAAGTATCACAAAGGTGCTTCGTTTATGGCAAATATCGACAACTATATTAACATGATCTGGAATGAAATTCCATGGCATGAAAAACGGAATAATGCTAAAAAAGTGACCCATGCCACCATGTATCCCATAACTGAAAAGTATTCGAAACAAAAAACAATTACCTACGACGATTTGCAAAAAATACATCAGCATCTTTTAACTTCATCAAATAAACTCACCCGTGTTTCGATGGAAATTGAACGTTTCTATTTATGTAAACCGAATGAAAAGGGCAAGGTTATTTTTGATGGTGAAATAGATGATAAAACAGGATGTTATTTGGTACGGTTTGAAAACACAGGAGTTCTAAAATCCTATTTTGGAGAAGGACGGAACAGCATTCGGAACAAAGCTTTTCATTTTTTAATTCCATCGCAAAAATCCTATGAGTCGGAGCTAAATAAAATTGAAAAATTATTTATCACAAACGAAATAAAACCCCTGCACCTTTCGGGATACAACGATTTAAGTTATGCCTTAAAAACGGTTTGTACCGTCTTTCTAGAAATACAACACAACAGTTTTTTTAGAATAGAAAAAGATGGGATTAAAAAACGAAGAGATGCAGAAAATAGGTATTTTACCGAACTGATATTAAAATAGCGATAAGATTAAAAAACGGAGGTTTTTAACCCACGTACCAACAATATTTCCTGATTTTTTGTAACGAAAAACCAGGTTTACCCATTAAAATAAAGGAACTTACAGCCTTAAGGGTTGTAACTGCCCTTTGTTTGAAGGGTAAAAACAACCGTTATAAACAAGCCGAGAAAAAAGTTCCAGTTGTAACTGCCCTTTGTTTGAAGGGTAAAAACAACTTATCGTAGTAGCACCACATAGCAGCGAATGTTGTAACTGCCCTTTGTTTGAAGGGTAAAAACAACCCAAATAGATGGATCTTGAAGTACTACCCAGTTGTAACTGCCCTTTGTTTGAAGGGTAAAAACAACTGTAAGAAACATGTCCATTTCATCTGCCATGTTGTAACTGCCCTTTGTTTGAAGGGTAAAAACAACAGTTACAGATCAGTTTCTAAATTAGAAATGATTCTCAATGAGTTTAGGACGTTGAGTTTATTCTTGATTACGGTATCGGTAATGGAGCGTAATACGGCAAAGCGAAATGCCCCATTAGTGGATCTAAATTGACCTGATACTTTCTGTTTAACTTTCACGTTACGTATTGCTCTTTCAGATGCATTGTTGTCAGGAGGAACCTCCGGTCTATAGAGAAATGTCAAAATATAATCACGATATTTTTTCAATCGATTTTGAAAACGCACCAGTTCTTCTTTTTTATCTGGTAAACCATAGTTTATCAAATAATCCAATCGATTTTCAATTTGTGCGATCCTCGCATCATGGATATAATAATCTGTGATATCCATTTTCTTTTCTTTGATCAATGCGATTTGGAAAAGTAGTTTAACTGCTATACTCCATTTGTGCTTGTACAATTCATTGAGGTAATTCAAATCCCTTAATAAATGTGCAATACATATTTGATGTGTAATTGCATTGGTGTTAAAATGGCTTGCCCAACAATCATGAACTAATACCGAGTTTTCAAATCCATTTTTAAATGTTTGATCTATACTTTTTTGACCACGATTATCGGTTATTGTAATGAATGTAGCTTCTTCGTTCTGCCATGTCCATGCCCAATGTTTATCACCACAGACTTTCATTCCAGTCTCATCGCTGCCAATAGCATATTTGGTATTTGATTGTAATCTTTCTTTTATAAGGTCATATGCGGGCTGTGCTTTTGCAGTTAGCCTATCCAAAATGTAATGGATACCACCTTCGCTTATTGGAGCATGAAAAACATCGGCAAAAATCTCTTTCATTCGCTTAAATGGTATATACTGCCTTGTATGAAAGTACCCTATCAAGCTTTCGATATTACTGCCATAACTTACTGGGGACTTTACTGCTTGTGGATATGTTCCTTCGTTTACACGGCCACATTTGCAATGCTTGGTGTAAATTTGATGTTCTGTTATTTTAATTTCAATTTTAGGAATATCATACACTTGTCTTTTACTTTTAAATTCAGCAGGAATATTGTCTAGGCTTTCTCCGCAACACTTACAATAAGTGGCATTATACTTTAGTATAGAATCGGGAACTTCCACCATCTTAAGGGTATTGCCTTTTCTTCCTTTTTGCCCCCCTGCTTTCAATCCACTTTTTTCTCGTAAACTAGTGCGTTTGGGACGATTTTCGTCTTTAGATGGGGGGATGCTGCTGTTATTACTGTTCTTTGGCGTTTCATATTTGGCCAAACGTTTCTGCAAATTTTTGTTTTCCTTGGTCAAGGAATCCACTTTTTCGGCAAGCACAATAACCGTTTTTTGCAATTTTTCCAAATCGTTTGACATATCACAAATAAATGCTCTTTTTGATTCAATTACAATGTATTAGCGGCAAAGTTATCAAACGAACAAGCAGTTAAATGTTAATAAGGGTTGCTTTTGAATATTTTAAACTTACGAGAATTGAGTGTTTTTTTTTAAAATGATTTTTAATAAGAAAATTTCAAATATCGATTTCTCAATAACTTAAATTTGAAACTGATCTGTTACAAACAACATATTTTATTGGATTAATGTACCGAGCCAACAGCTCGTTATTATGTAGGTACACTTTCAAAGAAATGGACTGATCCACGAAAGTCTTCGGGACATCCTTACAAAATGAAACGATCCTTCGGTTCTTAAAAAATGTGTGTAAATAGTAGCGTTGCAAAAGGAGAAATTCGTAGAGCAGTGAATACTAATTTTTCATGAAAAAAAGATTAACAATCTATTGCCCATACGTGGTTATGGTTCCTGCATTTTACATATTTTTTAAGATCACAGGATAAAATTGTGGGGAACCATATAAAATTGAATCTTTGTTCTAAACAAATTCCCCAATCTGGATGCCAAAGGCATCAAAGGGTTATAGAAAAATTGCAGTATCAACCAAACCACTCCACTCTCCCTCGTTTGCAACGAGGGGGTTATTGCTTGTCGTTTGTAACAACAAATTGTTATTAATGCTGTAAGCAATAAATAACTTTTATAATAAAAATATCAGGCTTTAAAAAGGCTTGCTTGTACTTGTTGCATGCTTCTCCCCGAAAAAACGGGGCAGGCAATCACAGACGAGATGCTTTATACCCCTCGTTGCAAACGAGGGGGAGGTGGGGTGACACCTTATAAACTGCGAATTATAAAACGCTTTCATTGGTAGGTTTCACTCATATTTCTTTGTCCATAACGAAAGGATGACAAACAGCTCCATAGGAGCGGAATATTGGTAGCCCTGGGTTTCAACCCAGGGTAGATAAGAACACAGTAAAACCGACCGCAATGTTTATTGAATAAAGGAGCGAACCTTGTACGGTCGGATAGGTAGAAATTTATTAAAAGTATTAGTTTGTAATTCACTGCATTATAACCATACAACCAAGTCTGTCATTTCGAGTCTGTCGAGAAATCCCAACTTAAAAAAAGGGATAGAGATGACACCTTACAGACAGCGAGTTACGAAACTCTATCATTGCGAAGTGTCATTGACACAAGGAACGCGGAGGAATCCCTAGAAAGTTCCTTATGCCTTTCTTTCGGAGAGGTAACACAAAACGTAGCTCTATGGAAAATACCTACAAAATACGAACAGATCTCTCCTCCTTCGTCGTACCAATTACAGAGTTTCATAACAGGCATATAATCATGACATTGGAGTAAATCCCGGTTTAATTGGATGCATATAATCCGTCGGTTAAAACCGACGGCAATTCAGACCTTGTCATTAGCTCATTATGCCAAATTGAAGATTGGGTTACAACTCGAGATGAGACACCTTATAAACTGCGAATTATGAAACGCTTTCATTGTGCCTCTTGTTTGCCTATAGAAGGGCAATCATTCAGCCCTTTAGCCATAAAAAATAAAACTACAAAGTAATCACCTTATCTGCCTTACCTTGCAACTCAATAATATCGTACATCGTTCCACATTTACCAACTTGAATATTGTCTAAAATACCGTAATGGTTCAAACAAGTTTTACAGGCTATTAGTACCACTCCATTCGCTTCCAAATTTTTAAGAGCCTCCAACACAGGGCTATCTTCCACCAACAACTTTACACCCGAATTATAAAATACTATAATTCGAGGTAACTGCCCTTCTTCTTGTAATATTCTAAAATAACTAGCAATCAACGTCATCGACAAAAATTGATCACCATCCCCCATTCCTTCACGAACTACTTGAATTAATGTATTATTAAAATTGCTCATCGTAAAATTTTTAAAAACAAACAAAATTAATAAAACACAATTCGAATAATAGTATTTTTAACAACTAGTAATAAATAAT
>JAQIBQ010000206.1 GCA_027859005.1 Prolixibacteraceae bacterium
GACCAAAGTAGTGATAGCCCGATGCAAAATCGTAAAGTGATTTTCCGTTGCATAATTCTTGTTCTTTATCGGCGGCCAATCTTTGCCAGTCGTTAAATGCTTGAGAGTAGGGTTCAAGCCAAGGATCGTTTTGAAGAATTCGTAGCGTTTCCATAGTTGCTGTTTTTCTAAAAATAGAAATTTAAATCGATAGAAATATCGATATCAATTTAATAATTAAGATTGGAATAAGTTTACAAGGAATTCGAAATCTTAAGATTCTCTAAATCTTCAGGAGTGTCAACTCCAAAATTGCCATGAGAAGTTAAAGTCGTTTTAATACGATATCCATTTTCAATCCATCGTAATTGTTCTAATTTCTCCGCTATTTCTAGTGGCGATTGTTCCAGTTGTGTAATTTCAAATAGCACATGTTTCCGATAGGCATACAAGCCAAGATGCAAATAATAGCTATTTGTATTTAACCATTCATCTTCCTTTGTATCGCGCTGATAAGGTATTGGGTGTCGGCTAAATAATAAAGCGAAATCAGTAGTTGATTTTACCGCTTTTACCTTATTGGTATCGAATAATATTTTATTTGAATGGATTGGAGTTATAAGAGTTGCAATATCAGTACTTGAATCTGCAAAGCAATTTATTATTTGTTTTAATTGTTCTGTTTCTATAAAAGGTTCGTCCCCTTGAACGTTCACTACAACATCAAAATCATATTTATTGGATAACATTTGCGCAGCTTCAGCACAACGGTCGGTACCGCTTGGATGATCTGCAGATGTCATTACTACTTTGCCCCCAAATGTTAGTACAGCGTTTTCGATTCTTGCATCGTCGGTAGCAACATAAACCTTTTCAAAAATAGTGCAACACCTCTCGTATACATATTGCACCATTGGTTTTCCATTAATCAGTGCTAATGGTTTTCCAGGGAAACGTGTTGAGGCGAATCGGGCAGGTATAATTGCAATGGCTTTCATTCTGTACTAATTTATTATCTAGTTACTGGTTAAAACCCTGCAATTTGCTTTCAGCGATTTTCAATTTATTGCAGTTACTTTAGTCTCTATAACTATTGAATCAAAGATTAATAGATATTAGATGTCTATACATTAGAACATTTTTTTTTAATCTAAAGTCTAGTGTCTAATATATAAACTCCATATTTTCATGAATTTCATTCATTCATCTATTAAACCTATGTATTTTCAATGCATAGTGGTTTAATTTTAACAAATGTAATCATTAGAGTCAAAAATAGGTGAAATAGTATTCATTTGAATGAGTTGAGTCTAATGTTTTTCAGATAGCAATTGAAAAGGAACCAATTAAATTGGTTAATACTTTTTCTTTAATAGTTTTTAACCATTTGGATCAAGAAAAATTAGTTAAAATTGTAACTTTGTCAGTTCAATCGGAAATTATAGCATCATTTTTTAAACTGAATTATTTCTATGGTCGATATTCATGATTTAAAACAACGATTTGGAATTATTGGTAATGCAGTCACATTAAACCGTGCAATTGAAGTGGCTGTTCAGGTTGCACCAACTGATATGTCGGTTTTAATAACTGGTGAAAGTGGAGTTGGGAAAGAAGTCTTTCCTCAAATAATTCATCAAAATTCATCGCGTAAGCATAACAAATATATAGCTGTTAACTGTGGTGCAATACCTGAAGGAACAATTGATTCTGAGTTGTTTGGACATATAAAAGGGTCATTCACTGGGGCTCTCTCAGACCGTAAAGGTTATTTTGAAGTGGCTGATGGAGGCACCATTTTTTTAGACGAAGTTGGAGAGTTGCCTATCGCAACTCAAGCTCGCTTGTTAAGGGTGCTAGAAGCAGGCGAGTTTATTCGTGTAGGTACTTCTGAGGTCTTAAAAACAAATGTTAGAGTAGTTGCTGCAACCAACATCGATATTCAAAAAGCAATTAGTAATAGTAAATTTAGAGAAGATTTGTATTACCGTTTAAATACAGTTCCGGTATACGTTCCAACTCTACGAGAGCGGAAAGAAGATATTGTATTGCTTTTCCGGAAATTTGCCTATGATTTTGCTGAAAAATATCGTATGCCTTCGTTACGATTGGATGATGATGCACGACATATTTTGGTTTCGTTTCCTTGGCCAGGAAATATTCGACAATTGAAAAATATAACAGAACAAGTTTCAATTATTGAAAAGGAAAGGAACATCGATGGTGTTTTATTGCGAGGCTATTTGCCCCATTTTCACGAAAAACAATTGCCCGCATTGTACGATAAAGAGAGTAATGAAACTTTTTCATCTGAAAGAGAAATATTGTACAAGGTGCTTTTCGATATGAAAAAAGATATGACCGATTTGAAAAAATTGGTTTTCGATTTAATGCATACCGATAGCGATGATCCGCGATTGCACACCGAAAATGCTAACATCATACGAAAGCTTTATAAGGAAGATGCAATTGTTCCTGAACCAACAGAATTCGAGCAATCTGCTCAGCAATATGCAGCAAAACCTGTAAGCCCAGCAGCAACAATACGAGGCGATGAAGATATACAGGATACTGAAGAATATGTTGAAGAATCGCTGTCTATAGAGAAAAAAGAAAAGGAACTAATTCAGAAAGCATTGGTTAAACACAATGGTAAACGGAAATATGCTGCAGGTGATTTGGGAATATCAGAACGAACTTTATACCGAAAAATAAAAGAGTACAATATAAATTAGTGCTTCAAGTTTTATAAGAAAATGAAAATGCAAAAAATAAAATATTTCCTATACATCGTGGCAATAACTTTTATTGCAGCTGCTTGTAAAATTAGTTATTCTTTTACCGGTGCTTCAATCTCACCCGATGTAAAAACCTATTCAGTATATGATTTTACCGATCGTATTCGACAAAATCCAACTTTGAGTGACTATGTAGCTGAACAATTGAAAGATAAATTCACCAGGCAAACTGGCTTGGATTATGCCAATGATGGAGGTGACTTAGAGTTTGAGGGATCAATTGTTGGATACGATGTGAAACCCATATCGGTTCAGTCTAACGATGAAGCTTCAGAAAACCGTCTTACCGTTCGTATAAAAGTTACCTTTACGAATAACAAAGATTCTGAACAAGATTTCGATACTGAATTCTCTGCCTATGCCGACTTTAGTAGTGACAATAATATTTCAGATGTTGAAGACGAATTGGTTGAAGAAATTGTGAAGCAAATTGTTGATGATATATTTAATAAATCCGTAGCAAATTGGTAGTCTTTTGACAAAAGATCAATTCATAGCATTTGTTAAAGCCCCTGGGCTATTAGACCAGCATTCACTTTTGGGGTTAAAAGAGATAATTCAAGATTATCCCTACTTCTCGCTTGCCCGGATGTTATACCTTCGGAATTTACGAAATATTAATAGCTATAAGTTTGAAGCTGAATTAGCAGCGCATGCTTTTTTCATAGCAGACAGAACAAAGTTGTATGTACTATTAAGTGAGAGCTATAAAGCGGAGAATGAATTTCAATTATTGCCTTTCGATAAAGATGCATTTGACAATTTTTTCAACAAAAATACTGTTCCAAATGTCGATGAACTTGAATTGCCTCAAACCATCGCTTTCGAGTTAATTGATGAGAGTCAACAAAACGAACAGGAACCAATTGATTTGATAGAACGATTTATTATTGAAAATCCGACGATCAAGGTTGCAGATAATAAAAAACCAGGATTAAATAATGATGTTGAACAAACAGAGTCATTACTTGATGATGGTCTAATAACCGAGACATTAGCAGGTGTTTACATGCAGCAGGGTTTGTATTTGGAGGCTTTAAAAGCTTATGAGAAATTAAGTTTGAAATTCCCAGAAAAAAATAGTTACTTTGCGACTCAAATTGAGAAAATAAAAGAATTAATATCAAAATAATTATAAAATGGGTGGTCTTTATACTCTAGCAATTGTACTAATATTTATTGTTTGCATCTTATTGGTGTTAGTCGTGTTGGTACAGAATTCAAAAGGTGGTGGATTAGCGTCCAGTTTTTCAAGCAATAACCAAATTATGGGTGTACGTCGTACAACTGATTTTCTTGAAAAAGCAACTTGGTGGTTAGCAGGTTCTTTACTAGCATTATGCGTTGCAGCAAGTGCTTTTATTCCACGAAACCAAGTTCAAGACGATTTAATTATTGGTGATCAGATTGAAAATGCAGTTGATCCAACAATTGTTCCTCCAAGTTTCCCTGTAACTGCAGGAGATATTGAAGCCGCAGGACAAGAGGATGCTGAGAATTAGAAATACAATTAGAAATACTATAGTAAGGTGCTTCATTTTTTGAAGCACCTTTTTTATGTGTTTTATTTTTTCATTCTCTATTTGGGATCACTATAATATTCGTGAGGAGACTACAACGATGTTTATAATAGATTGGATTTTGTTAAATAATATTTTTGTTGTTTGCATTCTAGAAAAGAACAGCAAATAATATTTATTTCTTTTGAATTGTACAATTGATGCTAAGTCGCGTGATGGCCTCCAAAATAAAAGTATGGATATTAATGCAATATTTAGAAAGACTGGATAGCTTCGAGTTAGCGAGAAGATCATTCAGCCGCACTTAGTATTGCGAAAATAGGAGTGCTTTTTTTTTGGTCCTGAGCTATTCGGGATTGATTTTTTTGCTTCCGTTTTTGGATTAAGCCAAAAATGAAGAGCCAAGCCGGCTAGAGGCGATAACATGAAATTAGATAAGAAGTTTATTTTTCTTAATTGAAATTTTCAACTTGTAACATTTACAAACTAATTCTATTTCTTCACCAGAAAGTTGAACAGACCCTCTATTTGTATGTCACCATGTCATAATTTGTTGTTGGTGCCGTATCTTGTTGTATTTGTTTTAGTTAGTTTGTGTATTGATGTGATTTGTTCGAATTTGATCTATTGCGTTACGTTTAAATGTGTAACTATTGACAGTATATTTGTTTGGCACAAAATCTGATCTAACACCCGCCGTTAAAAGAAATTAAAAACTTAAAAATAATAAGATGTCAGAATTAAAAGGTAGAATACTTGCAGGTAAAATCCTGATTGAGCCAGTTGCAGCTGAAGAAAAAACAGCCAGTGGAATTATTATTCCCGATTCAGCAAAAGAAAAGCCACAACAAGGGAAAGTTGTTTTAGTAGGTGCCGATAAGAGCGATGAGCCAATGGAAGTAAAAGTTGGTGATATTGTTTCGTATGGTAAATACGGTGGCACTGAGCTATCTATCGACGGAAACGATTATTTGTTGATTTCACAATCGGATGTATTGTAC
>JAQIBQ010000232.1 GCA_027859005.1 Prolixibacteraceae bacterium
AAATACTGTTCACTTATCGATTTTCAAAAACGTTTTCCTTATAAAGAGGCATGCCTCCATATGTTCAGAATTAAAATGGAAAGTTGGTTTTGTATGAACTAAAGAATGATCATCTTTCTATTTAACTAAATAAACCATTTTCTCAATTACATATGCCCTATCATTTTGTCTCATAGATAGTTCTTAATAATACAATTTAGAATACTAAATGAGTTAGTAAGAGTAATTCGCGTTGTTAAATAAGCAATAATTGAAATAATACTAGTAATAGTATACATAAAATTATTATTATATTTTATGAAAGGATAATTATGAATGATGAATTGTAATATACGAGAATCAAGTTTTGGATAAAGTTGAGAGATTATTCGATGTTTTTATTCACAAAAAAAGAGCATCACTATTTAAAGCAATGCCCTTTTGGATTGATATATATTTATATTAGTCTTGGTCGGGTAAAAAACTTGGGTACATAAAATGTTTCGCCGGAACAAATGTTTCTTTAATGGTACGGATTGATGTCCAACGTAAGAAATTGAAGGTTGATCCTGCTTTGTCGTCGGTACCCGAACCACGTGATCCACCAAAGGGTTGCTGCCCTACAACGGCACCTGTTGGCTTGTCGTTAATGTAGAAATTGCCCGCGCAGTTTTCTAAACGTTTGGCATATTTCTCTAAACTGTATCGATTTTGCGACCAAATAGCTCCGGTAAGTGCGTAAATAGAAGTGCTATCAAGTATATCCAAAGTTTCGTCCAGTTTTTCATCGTCGTATACATAAACGGTTAAGACAGGGCCAAACAACTCTTCTTCCATGGTTATGTATTTTGGATCTTTTGCCAGTATTACGGTAGGTTCAATAAAGTATCCAACCGATTTATCGCAGTTTCCGCCTGCAATAATTTCAGCATCAGAATCGGTTTTTGCATTGTCGATAAAACCTTTTAGTTTGTCAAAAGTAGTTTCGTCAATAACGGCATTCACAAAATTGGTAAAGTCTTCGGGTGGTCCCATTTTCACTTCTTTCAATTGTGCTTTTGCTTCGGCCCAAACTTCGGCCCAAATGCTGCGAGGGATGTAGGCACGCGATGCAGCTGAACATTTTTGCCCCTGGTATTCAAATGCACCTCGCACCATGGCGGTTGCCAAAGCTATTTTATCGGAAGTGTTGTCGGCAAAAATAAAATCCTTTCCACCAGTTTCACCTACTATGCGTGGATACGATTTATATTTGTAGATGTTCTCGCCAATGGTTTTCCAAATGCTTTGGAATACTGCGGTTGAGCCCGTAAAATGGATGCCTGTGAATTCTCTATGGTTTAGAACAACATCGGCAGCAACAGGGCCTGAAACAAATATTAAATTGATCACTCCATCGGGTAGTCCTGCTTCTCTGAAAATATCCATAATAACCTGTGCCGAGTAGATGGCAGTTTTAGATGCTTTCCAAACACACACATTGCCCATCATAGCTGGAGCTGCGGGTAAATTACCTGCAATTGAAGTGAAATTGAATGGAGTTAGAGCAAAAACAAAACCTTCTAGCGGACGGAATTCATTGTAATTCCACATGCCTGGAGCTGAATCGGGTTGCATGGCATATATTTCAGTCATGCATTTTACTCCGTAACGGTAAAAATCGGCCAATTCACAAGCTGCATCAATTTCGGCTTGGAATGCATTTTTCGACTGACCTAGCATAGTTGCAGCATTCATACGCTGACGGTATGGTCCGGCCAATAAATCGGCAGCTTTTAAAAAGATAGAAGCTCGATGATGCCAACTCATGTTCGCCCAATCTGTTTTTGCCGCAAGAGCTGCATCAATTGCCATTTTTACATGACTTGCATCGCCTTGGCAATAATAGCCTAAGGTGTGTTTTGTATCGTGTGGGGGGGAAATGCGTACTTTGTTTTCTGTCTCAACATCTTTACCGCCAATACACATCGGTATTGTTATCTCTTCCGACCTTAGTTTTTCGATCGTTAGTTGTAACTCTTTTCGTTCTGGACTTCCCGGAGCGTATGATTTAACCGGTTCGTTTTTAGCAATAGGAACTTTAAAAAATCCGTTAGACATAGAAATGAAATTTTATATGATTTATGAATTTATTTCGCGATCTTATAAGTCTTTCAAATTTATTATCAAATATTAGTTTAAAAGCTAATAAATATCACTTAGGATTGTCATGTATGTGGTGTTGTATCTTAAAAATATATATATTGTAGTAATTTTATAAGGAAAAGATGACAGATAAATTAAATAGAAACTATAAACCCAATTAATACTTTATGGATAGTGATTTCCTTTTTCAGAACTTTGAAGGGGTTTTAAGTCTGACGAAACGGAAAGCTAAAATACTAACATTCTTATCATTAGCGGGGCTGCTAATCGCTGTTGTACTAACAGTTATATTTGCATTTAATATCGACAATTCAAAATACATTCCTGGGGTAATTGTACTTGGGTGTATGTTGGTGCTCAATATTATTTTTTTACTTCAGGGCAATTATAACTCAGCTGTTAGGGTAATTTATATTCTTCCCCTAGCTGTTTATTTTCTCTACATTACTAATTATTATGCAATTTCAATTGACGAAGAAGCATTGAAAGGTATTCTTCGAATGCTTTATTTTGGAATTCTTTATTTGTTTGTTTTTAGCTTTTCGGTAAAAGTCATTTTTCTGTTTGTGGCAGAATCGATGATTGTAGTTGTGTATTATTTGATGGTACAGAATAATTTAGCTTCAATTTTTACATTTCAAAGTCCAACTATTTTAAGCATTGGGAATCCTATTTTAGAATTGCTTTTTGTTGGTACTTTACAAACTCTTTTTTACTCTTTTTATAATAACTTAATAAATAGTACTTCGTCAGAAAATTATACGATCCAAAGCCGTTTAGGAGAATCGTTTCGTCAAATCGAACATGGAATTCTTATTTTGCAAGTTCAGCGTGATTTGCATGGAGAAAAATCAGGTATGATTATTAAACGAACAAACCTTGCATTTGATAAAACATTTAAAGTAACACGTGAAGAAGTTGTTGGAGCACAATTTTCCGATATTTTTCCTAAAATATTTCGCGACTCTTTCAATTGGCAAGAAGTTTTTTTCCATTCTCCTCAAAGTAGGCTGCAAGTAAAAATTAACCACTTAGATAAATGGTTTATTATCAGTAATGTTTTTCCAGAGCCAGATGTAATTATTGCTTCATTTGTAAATATTACTGCCTTGAAACAGGAAACAAAACGACTTCAAATTAGAGAGGAGAGGTTAACTTCTTTAATGGGATCTTTGCCAGATATTTTTTTCATTATTGAAAAAGATGGAACCTATATCGATTATGTTTCGAATAATCCCGAATTGATGAAAATCGGTCAAAAGGATATTATTGGGAAAACTATTTTCGAAATGGGCTTTTCAAAACCAATGTCCTATCAAATATATTCCAGCATTCAGCATGTGCTTGAAAACGACAATATTGAAACCATTGAATACGGAATGGAATTACCAACAGGGAAAACAATAATGTTTGAGATGAGATTGGCCCGTTTAAATGATTCTCAAATAATTTCGATTGGTAGAGACGTTACTGCTAAAAAAGAGTATCAACAAGAACTTATAGCGGCACGAAGAAAAACAGAAGAGGCATCAAGGTTGAAAGCATCGTTTATTGAAAATATTTCTCACGAAATGCGAACTCCAATGAATGCGATTATTGGATTCTCAAATTTAGCTATAAATAAAAAATTTAGTATTGATGAGCAAGGTAAATTTTTGAATATTGTTATTGAAAACGGAGAGGATCTGATGAATATCGTAACCAATGTTATTGATATATCTGAAATTGAAACAGGATCGATTAGTGTGAAAATGCATGCTTGCAAAATAAATGAGTCATTAGAGAAAATATTTCATAAGCATAAAAATGCAATTCAGAAATCAAATCTGAATATTGAGTTGGCTCTTGAGTTGGGAGAAAATTCACATTCATTAGAAATATATACCGACAATCATTTGTTCTCGAAAATTATAAATCATTTGGTAGAAAATGCCATTAAATTTACCAAAGAAGGTAAAGTAACATTCGGTTATAAAA